>PDQD01000080.1 GCA_002747695.1 Flavobacteriia bacterium | reverse complement strand
TCTTGTTCCAGACCTGTCAGCTGTCTCAAGCGCATTTCTACTATCGCTCTGGCTTGAATTTCTGTTAATTCAAACCTTTCCATCAAGCGTTGTCTGGCTTGTTCTGCATCACTGGATGATCTGATGATGCTTATCACTTCATCAATATTATCAGAGGCAATGATGAGTCCTTCAAGGATATGTGCCCGTTTTTCTGCTTTATCCAGTTCGTATTTGGTACGTCTGACGACAACCTCATGACGGTGATCAACAAAGTGTCTGATCAATTGTTTGAGATTGAGCTGCTGTGGACGTCCATTGACCAGCGCGACATTGTTAACACTAAAAGAGGTTTGTAGAGCCGTATGTTTAAATAGATTATTAAGCACTATATTGGGTATGGCATCACGTTTTAAGTGATACACAATACGCATACCTTTACGGTCTGATTCATCTTTGATGTCAGAAATACCTTCTAACCGTTTGTCATTGATAAGATCGGCTGTTTGTTTGATCATATTAGCCTTGTTGACCTGGTAAGGAATTTCTTCAACAATAATAAAATCTCTGCCGTTTTTTTCTTCAAAACGGGCTTTAGCTCTCATGACGATACGTCCCTTGCCGGTATGAAAAGCATCTTTGACCCCTTCGTAACCGTAAATGATTCCGCCGGTTGGGAAATCAGGAGCTTTGATGTATTGCATCAAATCATCAATGCTGATTTCTCTGTTGTCTATATAAGCTATGGTTCCGTCAATAACCTCAGTAAGGTTATGTGGTGCCATATTGGTCGCCATACCTACGGCAATACCGGATGCACCGTTAACCAAAAGATTGGGAATTCTGGTAGGTAAAACCGTTGGTTCTTCCAGTGTATCGTCAAAATTCAAAGAGTGGTCCACCGTATCTTTGTCTATATCTGCTAACATGTCTTCAGATATTTTCTGCATACGGGCTTCAGTATAACGCATAGCCGCCGGTGGGTCACCATCTACAGATCCGTAGTTTCCCTGACCGTCAACCATCATATAACGCATACTCCATTCTTGTGCCATACGAACCATAGAGTCGTAAACTGAAGTATCGCCATGAGGATGGTACTTACCGAGTACTTCCCCGACTATTCTTGCTGATTTTTTATAAGCTCCTGTGGATTTGATACCTAATTCATGCATACCGTATAAAACACGTCTGTGTACCGGTTTTAAACCGTCTCTTACGTCCGGTAGTGCACGGGATACAATGACTGACATTGAGTAGTCAATGTAAGCCGATTTCATCTGGTCTTCTATGTTTATTGGTATTAATTTCTCGCCTTCGTTCATAAACTGTATTTCTGATTAAAAATTAAGATTAGAAAAATAGGTACGCAAGATACTATTTTTTTGAGTTATTACAGGCTTTTTCGTATGTTTAAATTGAGTTTTTTATTAACAATAATCCAAGTCTTTTGTCGGTTAAAATTTTAGGTTTTTCATATGACATATTTAAGTGTTCTACTTCACGTTAAATAATAGCTGTACATTAATTTCCTGTCGTTTTAGTGCGTTTTTATTGTCCTTATAAAAATTAAAACGAAATTTGTAAACTTTTATGACATATTTTCCAAATATTTTTTAATATTTGTATCATTGGAAAAAATATAAATTTATGCACGATAATTTTTCACCGAAAGTCAAAGATGTAATTGCTTTCAGCAAAGAAGAAGCATTACGTTTAGGCCATGATCATATAGGTACCGAACATCTGATGCTGGGGATTATAAGACAAGGTCAGGGCAGAGCATTGACCTTACTAAAGTCTTTACAATGCGATGTAATATTGTTACGTCAAAAGTTGGAAGAACTATCACCGGCAAAAGATGCCTTGTCCCAGAATCCCAACAGAACCATTCATTTAACAAGGCAAGCTGATAAAGCGCTTAAAACCACTTTTTTAGAGGCTAAGCTTTATAGAGATACTTCAATAAATACAGCGCATTTACTCTTGTGTATTTTACGTAATGAAAATGATCCTACTGCTCAGATTTTACATAAATTCAGTGCGACATACAGTACCATAAGAAATGAGTACAAGGAACAGTTTACAGATACATCTGTTCAGGATCCTCAAGGACAGTTTCCACCCGAAGATAGTGGGGAAATCTCCAGTCCGTTTGGCGGTTCCAGATCACCACAGAAACAGCCTCAGGTCAAAAAAAGTAAAACGCCTGTGTTGGATAACTTCGGAAGAGATTTGACAAAATTAGCGGTTGAAGATAAATTGGATCCCGTCGTAGGTCGTCAATTGGAGATAGAACGTGTGTCTCAGATTTTAAGTCGTAGAAAGAAAAACAATCCGGTATTGATAGGAGAACCCGGTGTCGGGAAATCGGCTATCGTTGAGGGATTGGCATTGCGTATTATACAACGTAAAGTTTCCAGAATTTTGTTTGACAAGCGTGTGGTCTCTTTGGATTTGGCAAGTTTGGTTGCCGGAACAAAATACCGTGGACAGTTTGAAGAACGCCTTAAAGCTTTGATGAATGAATTGGAAAAAAATGATGATATCATTCTTTTTATTGATGAGATACATACTATCGTTGGTGCCGGTGGGACTACAGGTTCATTAGATGCTTCTAATATGCTTAAACCTGCTTTGGCACGTGGAGAGGTTCAATGTATAGGGGCTACGACTCTGGATGAATACCGTCAGAATATTGAGAAAGACGGGGCATTAGAACGCCGTTTTCAAAAAGTTATGGTAGAGCCGACATCTATTGAAGAAACCATTGAAATTCTGCATAACATCAAGGATAAATATGAAGAACATCATCATGTGACTTTTACTGACGATGCTATAGAGGCTTGTGTAAAATTGACAGCGCGTTATATGACAGATCGTTATTTACCGGATAAAGCCATTGACGCTATGGATGAAGCGGGTTCCCGTATTCATATTACCAATATTGTTGTACCACAGGAGGTACTTGATCTTGAAAAAGCACTGGAGGAAGTCAAAGAGCGTAAGACCAATGCTGTCAATTCTCAAAAATATGAAGAAGCTGCCCGATTGAGGGATGATGAAAAGAACCTCGAGGCAGAACTCGTCATTCAGCAAAAAAAATGGGAAGAAGATTCTAAAGAAAACAGAGAAATTGTCACTGAAGATAATGTGGCGGAGGTAGTGTCTATGATGACCGGTATTCCTGTCAACAGAGTTGTGGAGGCAGAGAGCAACCGTCTCAAAGAGTTACCACAGCTTATCAAAGATAAATTAATAGGTCAGGATGAAGCTGTAGAAAAAGTAGTCAAAGCCATCCAACGTAACCGTGTAGGGCTTAAAGATCCTAATAAACCAATTGGTTCATTTATTTTCTTGGGACAAACCGGTGTCGGAAAAACCCAATTGGCCAAAGTATTAGCTAAAGAAATGTTTGATTCTGATGAGGCTTTGATACGGGTAGATATGAGCGAGTATATGGAGAAATTTGCTGTGTCCCGATTGATAGGGGCGCCTCCGGGTTATGTTGGGTATGAAGAAGGTGGACAGTTGACCGAAAAAGTACGTCGTAAGCCTTATTCAGTCGTTCTGCTTGACGAGATAGAAAAAGCACATCCGGATGTATTTAATATGTTATTACAAGTGCTGGATGATGGTTTTATTACAGATAGTCTGGGTAGGAAGATTGACTTTAAGAATTGTGTCATCATCATGACATCCAATATAGGGTCACGTGACCTTAAAGATTTCGGTCAGGGTGTTGGTTTTAGTACCACATCCAAGCGGGAACAAGCAAATGAGCATGCTAAGAGCGTGATTCAAAACGCTTTGAAAAAAACTTTCGCACCCGAGTTTCTTAACCGTATCGATGATATTATTGTTTTCAGTGCTCTGGAACGCGAGCATATCCATAAAATTATTGATATAGAGTTGAATAAACTCTACACCAGAATAAAAGATTTAGATTATGAGTTGATTTTGACTGATCGTGCTAAGGATTTTATTGCAGACAAAGGTTTTGATAAACAATTTGGAGCCAGACCTTTGAAACGGGCTATTCAAAAGTATGTAGAAGATGCTTTGGCAGAAGAAATAGTCAATTCAAATCTGAAAGAAGGTCACGTCATTACGATGGATCTGAACGATGCTGAGACAGAATTATTAATCTCTATTGAAGAGCGTGAAGTAACCGATACGGAGGATAAAGAATAATTAAACTTAAATATTCAGGGCTTTATGCCCTGATGCTTTTAAACTGATATTTATGTCTGAACAAAATTTACCACCCTGCCCACAATGTCAGTCTGTTTATACTTACGAAACAGGCTATTTATTGATGTGTCCGGAATGTGGTCATGAATGGGATCCCAATGCTGTAGAGGAGGCTGAAGACGTTGTCAAAGATTCTAATGGCAATATACTTCAGGATGGCGATACAGTCATTGTTATCAAAGATTTGCCGGTAAAAGGGGCTCCTAAACCTATAAAAGCCGGTACTAAGGTCAAGAATATCCGTTTGGTGGATGGCGACCACGATATAGATTGTAAAATAGACGGGTTTGGTGCTATGAGCCTAAAATCTGAATTTGTAAGAAAAGCCTGATTGCTTATATAGTTTAACCCATAAAAAAAACTCTCGTAAAGACGAGAGTTTTTTTATAGGTAATATACTATTCTGAATTAGAGTGCTCTTAACACTTCTACTAAAGCTTTGACACTTTCCAGTGGTAAGGCATTGTAGATACTTGCGCGGTAACCACCTACTGAGCGGTGACCTTTAAGAGCGTCAATTCCTGCTTCCAGACAAAGTTTGTCAAAGCGTTCTTTAAGACTTTCATCAGCAAGGTTGAAAGTGACGTTCATGATAGAACGTGAATCTTTATCAGCGTAAGGAACAAAGTTAGGGTTGTTGTCCAATTCGTTGTAAAGTAAACTTGCTTTCTCAAAGTTGCGTTTTTCCATGGCGGGAAGACCACCATTGTTTTTGATCCATTCAAGGTTCAACATTGATACGTAAATAGAGAATACAGAAGGCGTATTGAATAGTGTGCCTTTGGAAACGTGTAATTGATAGTCTAACATAGACGGAATTTTACGACCACTTTTACCTAAGGCATCTTCTTTGACTATCACAAGTGTAGTTCCTGAAGCGCCAATATTCTTTTGTGCACCGGCATAAATCAAATCAAAAACAGAATAATCAACCACATGGCTGAACATATCAGAACTGGTATCTGCTAATAACGGCACCTTGGTTTTAGGGAATTCTTTGTATTCAGTTCCGTAAATGGTGTTGTTTGTAGTAATGTGAAGATAAGCTAAATCTTCAGGGATTGCATAACCGGTTGGGATATTTTTATAGCCGTTGTCTTTTGAGCTGGCTACGACATTAACATCACCAACTAATTTTGCCTCTTTAATGGCTTTACTACTCCATGTACCGGTATCTACATATCCGGCTGTTTTACCTACAGGAAGAAAGTTATAAGGAGCGGTAAGGAATTGGGTGGATGCACCACCTTGTAAAAAGAGGACATAATAACCTTTGCCTTGTAAGCCGGCAATGTCAAGAACTAAATTTTGAGCTTTATCAACAACATCCGCAAAATCTTTTCTGCGGTGAGAAATCTCTAATATTGATAGTCCTAAATTGTTAAAATCTTTGACAGCAGCCGAAGCTTTTTCAAAAACTTCCGGAGGAAGTATGGAAGGACCTGCACTAAAGTTGTGTTTTTTCATGATTGTAATTTATGGAATAGGTTTAACAAAATGTATTATTTACAAAAATTTTAGCTTTATCAAAAAAGCGATTAATAGTACACAAAATTGCGAAAAATAATTGGAATAAGATTATGAAAAATATCATTTTTTTATAAGCGATTCTTTTCTAATATTGCCCGAGTTTAATAAACCTTATTTTAGATTACAATACAGATCATATGATGTCACATACATATACAATAACCTTGAACCGGCTCACATATGCCGAGTTATTTGATTTACACTACAATAAAAGACCTCTTGAGCTTTCTGGTGAGGTTAAAACAACAGTCAATAAATGCCGTGAATACCTCGACAATAAGATGGCAGCAAACGATAAACCTATTTATGGTATTAATACCGGGTTTGGCTCATTGTATAATGTCAAAATAGAAAAAGATAATCTGAGACAATTACAAGAGAATTTGGTCATGAGTCATGCTTGTGGTGTAGGCGAGGAAGTGCCGCAAGAGGTTGTCCGGTTGATGTTGTTACTTAAAATAGTTTCACTGAGTAAAGGGTATTCCGGTGTTCAGTTGGAAACTTTAGAACGTTTGGTTGAATTTTATAACCGCAATATTCTTCCAGTGGTTTATACCCAAGGCTCATTAGGTGCTTCCGGTGACTTAGCGCCATTGGCACACTTATCACTGCCTTTATTGGGTAAAGGAGAGGTTTGGTATGAAGGTCAGAGGATTTCAGGAGAAGCATTATTAAAACAAATGAACTGGCAGCCTATCCAGTTGCAATCCAAAGAAGGTCTGGCATTGCTTAACGGTACACAGTTTATGGGTTCTTATGGCGTTTATCTTGTGTTGAAATCGTTTAAACTGCAATATCTGGCAGACAAAATAGGGGCTTTATCCCTTGAAGCCTATGATGGTAGAATAGAACCGTTCAGCCATTTGATACACGATATTCGTTTGCATAAAGGGCAACAAGTCGTCGCTAAAAGAGTGAGAGACTTTGTGGCGGGTAGTGAGATTATCAAACAGGCCAAAGTCCATGTGCAAGATCCTTATTCGTTCAGATGTATTCCGCAAGTACACGGTGCTACCTATGATGCGTTACACTATGTGGCACAAACTATTTTAACAGAGGCAAATGCCGTGACTGATAACCCCAATGTATTTGTAGATGAAGATGAAATCATTTCAGGCGGTAATTTCCACGGTCAGCCATTGGCTTTGAACCTGGATTATCTGGGAATTGCCATGGCAGAACTCGCCAATATTTCCGAGCGCCGTATTTTTAAACTCAATAAAGCTGAACGCGGTTTACCGGCATTCTTAACGCCTAAATCAGGTCTTAACAGTGGTTTTATGATTCCACAATATACGGCGGCGAGTATTGTCAGTCAAAACAAACAATTGGCGACTCCGGCAAGTGTGGACAGTATTGTGAGTAGCAACGGACAGGAAGACCATGTGAGTATGGGAGCAAACGCGGCAACTAAAGCGCTTCGTATTGTGAATAATGTAGAAAAAGTTCTTGCGATAGAGTTACTTAACGCAGCTCAGGCATTAGAGTTCAGAAGACCGCTTAAAACCTCAGAATTTATGGAAACGTTTATGGCTGATTATAGAAAAGTTGTGCCTTTCCTTGAAAAAGATGTGGTATTAAGTGATGAGATTTTAAAATCAATTAAATTTTTACAAGATTATAAAGTAGAGGAGTCCAATTTGTTTGAATAAACAACATTTGATAAAGTCTTAGAAGTATTGATTTCAAAAGGCTTTACAATAAAAAAAATCTACGAGGTTCAATAAACTTCGTAGATTTTTTATTTAAAATATGTTGGGCAAATTAGCTGAACATTGCCGATACTTTTTCAGCTTTTTTACTTTCGGAATAGTCGTAAAAACCTTCCCCAGATTTAACGCCTAGTTTACCTGCTTTTACCATATTGACTAATAATGGGCAAGGGGCGTATTTTGGGTTTTTAAAGCCATCGTACATCACTTCGAGAATAGACAGGCAAACATCGAGTCCTATAAAATCAGCGAGTTGTAAAGGTCCCATAGGATGAGCCATACCCAGTTTCATGACTGTATCTATTTCTTTAACACCGGCCACACCATTGTATAACGTCTCGATACTTTCGTTGATCATAGGCATCAAAATCCTATTGGCGACGAATCCCGGATAATCATTAACTTCTACAGGTATTTTGCTTAGATTGGATGATAGATTCATAATCGTCTCCGTTACAGCATCAGAAGTAGAATAACCACGGATAATCTCAATGAGTTTCATGATGGGTACGGGATTCATAAAGTGCATACCAATCACTTTATCCGGACGTTTGGTGACTGCGGCAATTTCTGTGATGGAAATAGACGATGTATTGGTCGCTAAGATACACTCGGGTTTGGTGTGTTTGTCAATATCTTTGAATATTTCTAATTTTATTTTGACGTTTTCAGTCGCTGCTTCTACGACTAAATCAGCGTGTTTTACACCTTCTTTTAGTGATGTAAAGGTTGTAATATTACCTAAAGTGTCATCTTTGACCTGTTCCTCTATACGTCCTTTATCGATAAGGCGCATAAGGTTTTTGGTGATGGTTTTTAAACCGCGATCCAAGGCATTTTCAGAAATATCGATAAGGTTAACTTTATAACCATTTTGTGCAAATACATGGGCGATGCCATTCCCCATAGTTCCGGCACCGATGACAGAAATATTCATAGTTGAAGTTGTTTGATTTTAAGATGCTCAAAGGTATAAAAAAAAGCGTTTATTTTTTTACCGTGGTTTTATATCTTTACCGGGTAATTTTTTAATTAAATGTTTCAGACCAAAGACACCCCCAGACATCAAGGTTTACGCAACGAATTGGTTCAGGTTATCATTGCCAAAGGCATTAAAGATAAGGCTGTTTTACGTGCGATAGCTAAAATTCCACGTCATTTCTTTATGGATTCGGCTTTGGAAAGCCATGCTTATGAAGACAAGGCTTTTCCTATTGCTGCCGATCAAACGATATCTCAACCTTATACGGTGGCTTTTCAGACAGAGTTATTGGAAGTCAAGCCAAAATCTAAAATTCTTGAAATAGGTACCGGTAGCGGTTATCAGACAGCTGTGTTATTGGAAATGAAAGCTGAAGTTTATACGATAGAGCGCCAAAATGAACTGTATAAGTTTGCCCGGCAGATGTTACCCAAACTGGGCTATTATCCCAAGCGAATGAAATTTGGTGACGGCTATATCGGTTGGGAAGAGCATGCACCGTTTGACGGGATTATCGTAACAGCAGGAGCGCCTTATGTTCCCAAAGCATTGATGGATCAACTGGCTATAGGCGGACGATTGGTAATTCCGGTGGGTGAGAAGGTTCAAAAAATGACCGTTTACTACCGTAAAGGACCACAGGAGTTTGTCAAAAAAACATTTGGGGATTTTAGATTTGTACCTTTGTTGGAAGATAAGAATTAGACTATTGAATGTTGTTGATTTTGGTAGTGAAAAATAGAACAGATGCTTATTCCAATCAGAATAGAAGTACAAGTAATACAGATAACGAAAAAAAAATACAAGTATGTTAGGATTATACAGCGATACAGACCCTAAATGGGTGGCATATGTAGAAAACGATTTATCGACTTTTATGTCGGATCATTTATTTGCCGAGCAGAAAGCCGCTTCCAATGGCTTTTCGTTTGTCATGCAATATCCCGAACTGACAGCATTGACTAAGTTTATGGGACAGTATGCCTACGAGGAGAGTGAACATTTCAGACGTGTGTTGACTTTTATGCAAGAACGGGGTATTCCATTGCAGCGGGATAGAAAAAGTGCCTATGTCAAGCATTTACGTTCGTTTTTTAAAGTGAGTGACGATAAGATGGAAAACCTTGTCAATCGTTTGTTGATAGCTTCCTTGATTGAAGCCCGCAGTTGTGAACGTTTCGCATTATTTTCTAAAAAAGCTAAAGATCCGGAATTAGCGCAGTTTTACCACAATTTGATTAAAGAAGAAGTAGGGCATTACAAAGCTTTTTTGTCATTGGCCAAACAATTTCAGGACGAAGCTGTTGTTGACGAGAAATGGGATCAACTCAAACGCTACGAAGCCGATTATATGAAAAATATGGGGCAATCGGCATTAGTTCACGGTTAGACGTTAAGCGGTATAGGTTTTGGTTATTAGCTGTTAGCCTTTAGCTATTAGTAACGACTGAATACTGCCCACTGCAGACTGCCAACTGTCAACTACCTACTGCCTACTGCAAACTACTCCTAAGAGCTCCGGTTTTACATCTCACATGTCATGTCTGAAATTCACATAGGTTTTAGTTATCAGCTGTTAGCCTTTAGCTATTAGTAACGACTGAACACTTTCTACTGCCTACTACACACTGCCTACTACACACTGCCTACTACACACTGCCTACTACACACTACCTACTACACACTACCCACTGCCGACTAAAAACCCAATCTCACATCTAAGTAAGCATCAGGACTAAAATCTGGGCGACTAATATCCGCAAGAACATCGTCAGAGGATATACTGTGGCATAAGCACGGGTTTGGGCTTGTACGGGAGCGATACTACTGGCAAATTCCAACGCAGGAGGATCTGTCATAGAACCGGCAAGTAAACCGCATACGGTTAAGTAGTTGATCTTTAAAAAGTACCCTATGACACCTATGATAACCAAAGGTAAAAACGTGATAAGCGTAGCATAAAGCATCCACATATAACCACCATTGATTAAGGTTTCAAAAAACTGTCCGCCTGAACCCAGACCTACACACGCAAGGAATAAGACAATACCGAATTCCCTGATAAATCTGTTGGCACTGGGGGTCATATAAAAGTTGAATGAACCGATACGACCTTTATGTCCTAATAATAAGGCAACAATCAGTGGACCGCCGGCTAATCCCAATTTGGCAGGTGCAGGTAAACCGGGAATAAATACCGGGATACTTCCTAACACAACCCCTAAAAAGATTCCCAGGAATACTGGAACAAGGTTGGGGTTGGACAAGTCTCTTTGCGAGTTACCCAAAAATCTGATGACTTCATCCATTTTATCGCGTTCACCGACTACACGAACAGTGTCCCCAAATTCCAAAAAGTTATTGGCGGTTGGGATAATTTCACTTTCACTTCTGAAAATTCTCGTGATATTAGCAGGGAAAAGTCCCGGAAGGTTGATGTCTCTTAAACTGCGGCCGGCTATTTTTTTATTGGTAATCAATACATGGCGCATGGATAAATCACCGGATATTTCATACTTACCTGTTGGAGAAACATCACCTATTTTTAATTCCAATTGAGGAATACTCTCTTCTGAACACAAACCTATAAAGACGTCTCCTTCCTTGACAATAAGGCTGTTATCAGGGATGATGTAATCTTCAGCTCTTAAAATTCTGGAGAAAACGAATTCGTTATCCAATGTGGATTTGATGAATTTCAGAGATTTATTAAATAAATTAGGATTGGTAACATTGATGTTAACCGGTACAGCTTTACTGGATTGCGCATCCAATTCTTCAATAAATTTTTGTTGCTCGTCCGGTACTGAAATTCTAAAAATCACTCTAATCAGATACATGGATAAAATAATACCAATGATTCCGAAAGGATAAGCGATAGCGTATGCCATACCGGAAACCTGTGACAGTTCCCGACCATTGACAAATTGATCCATGATAAGTGATTGGGTTGCTCCCAGACTGGGGGTATTGGTTACAGCACCGCACATCAGTCCTGCAATGACTTCCGGTTCCAGATCAAACAATATTTTGATTCCGTAAGCAATAAGTACGCCCAGTAAAACAATTCCTGCGGCTAAACCATTGAGCTTAATGCCATTGTTTCTAAAAGAGGAAATAAAACGGGGTCCTATTTCTATACCTATGGAATAGACAAAAAGGATAAGTCCGAATTCTTTTATAAAATGGAGGACATGAGGGTCGATTTTAGCACCAAAATGACCAACGAGCAAACCAACAAACAAAACACCCGCAATACCGAGCTTGAGTTTACCAATGTTTAATTTACCCAGTAAAATACCGGCAATCCCAACAAGAGCGATAAATAATAGGGTTGAAGCTGTAGATTCTTGAGAGAATAAATCATTAAAAATCATAAATTTTAGTATTTAATTATTTAATGTTTATGATTTCGCAGACCAATATATATTCATTACATTTAATATTGATATTGGCTTTATTACGCGAAAGCACTTATCATTCATTTGATTTAGAACTGGTATCCCGGCTTCCTTTGTTCTTAACTAATCCTATTAATAAGACATAGATTACGGTTGCGCGTCAGCTTTTGATTTTCACAAAATTCCCCAGAATTCTAATTCTTTAAAATGCTGAATGAATCAGGGTGCAAATTTATTATAAATAACCTTGTTGACAATGACTTTTTAGCATAGATTTTAATAAAAAAATCGTGATTTTAAAGTGTTCAAACTATCTTTGATATTTATTATTTTTGCTTAAAATTTTCATAGAATTGATACACGATTATAAAAAAAACAACGATACTATTGCAGCTCTTTCTACACCCTATGGTGTGGGCGGTATTGCCGTGGTAAGATTGAGTGGTTTTAAATCCCTAAAGATTGTTCAAAAACTGTTTCAAACGACCGGTAAATCTAAAGATCTAAGTCAAGCGGCTACCCGGACTGCTCATTACGGTTATATTGTGAATGATGGTAAAACAGTTGATGAAGTGGTAGTGACGCTTTTTAAAGCACCATATTCTTACACCGGAGAAGATGTGGTCGAGGTTAGTTGTCACGGCTCACTAATCGTCCAACAGGAAATGGTACAGACCTTTATCGAGCACGGTGCCAGAGCAGCAGAACCAGGAGAGTTTACCCAACGGGCTTTTCTCAACGGTAAATTGGATTTAAGTCAGACAGAAGCTGTCGCCGATCTTATTCACGCCCAAAGCCAATTGTCCAAAGATATTGCCCTTAACCAATTGCGGGGCGGATTTTCTAATGACTTACAGGTGGTTAAACAAAAATTGGTGGAATTTGCATCGCTCATTGAATTGGAACTGGATTTTTCTGAAGAAGATGTAGAGTTTGCCGACAGGACACAGTTAGAAACATTGGTGGTCTCTACTTTGGAAAAGGTTAAGGCATTGTCACAATCGTTTAAAACGGGTAATGCCATCAAAAATGGGATCAATACCGCTATCGTAGGAAAACCCAATGCCGGAAAATCGACCTTGCTCAATGCTTTACTCAATGAAGAACGCGCCATTGTTACAGATATTCCCGGAACCACACGTGATACGCTGGAAGAGGTTATTCATATCAATGGTTTACTATTCAGATTTATCGATACGGCCGGTTTACGGGATACCGAAGACACGGTAGAGAAAATAGGAGTGGAGCGGGCGAGAAAGAGCATTGCCCAATCTCAAATCTTCTTATATGTATTTGATGTCAATACGACAACTCCCGAAAGCCTGCAAGCGGATCTTCAGAATCTGCCGCAAGACATTCCACATTTATTGGTCGGGAATAAAGCTGATTTATTATCTGAATCGCAAAAACAATCCTGGTTATCTTTTGATGATAGCATTATGTTGATCTCTGCTTTGACTAAAACGCATATTGACACCCTTAAAACCAAGCTCCTTAAGACTTTGGCGCTGGATAAGATTGATACCTCAGCAACTATCGTGACCAATGCCCGTCATTATAATGCTTTACAAGAGGTTCAAACAGCTCTTGAAGATGTTTACGCAGGTCTGCAAAGTGGTATTTCAGGCGATCTTCTCGCCGTAGATTTACGCCAGGCCTTACACCATCTGGGAAGTATTACCGGCGAAATCACCGGCGATGATATTTTAGGGAATATTTTTGCTAATTTCTGTATTGGGAAGTAAGAAAAGAAAACAATAATAAACACCAAAATACACAACATTAAAAATCGGCGACTCATCTAGATGAGTCACCGATTTTTGTTGACGTCAATAACTTTAAACAGATTTACTCAAATCTTTAATCTCTTTAATTGTTTCAAATTTTACATCGGCTAGTTCTTTAAAATGTGCTGTACCACACTTTATTTTACCTTTTTCTACTCCTTTTAAGTCCATTTCTAATTGAGTAGAACCTTTACTTTCACAAACAAAATAAACTTTCTTTTCTTTATTTTCTTCCCAAACAACAGCCCAATCAGGGTTATAACTACCTAATGGCGTTGGTATTTTAAACCAAGACGGTAATTTAGTATAGAATTTCACATTTTCACTAATTTCAAATTCTCTTACAAGTTCCGATTCTATATTACTATCGTAAATTACATAATCATAAGGAGATTTTGTGCTTTCTCGCATGTTTTTTTCCAAGAAACCATGTAATTCTTCATCTTCAAATAATTCTTGTTTGTAAAAATGACTATCACCAAGTTTATGATATTTAATTCCGTCCACAATATATTTGCTCATAATATCTCTAAAAATACTCAATACCGATTTCGCATAAATTTGTGGATTTCGCTTTATCATATGTACCGTTTCTGATGCTTCTAATATCTCAATGATAGTTCGCCTTGTTAAATTAATTTGCTCTTGTAAAAAACTAATGATGTTAGGGATGTTATCTACGTCTCGTTTGGAATTGTATTCTGCATCTGCTTCTTCTACAGTTTCGATACCACTTTCATCTATTTTTAAAGATACTTTTTTGAATATTAACTTTCCATCAAAAACACGAACACGGTCTTTTATGGCTCTTGCAATATCATCTTTTAATTTTTCAATATCATAATCTACTTCAAAATAAGTCTTATATTTTATTTTATCCCAAATGGCTTTAAAATCATCACTTAATAAAACTTCTTTTTTAACTTTTAAAGTTTTTCGTTCATCACGATTTTTAATTTCTAACGAACCTGCTTTTTTGGTTAGTAAATTATATACTTGTAGTTTAATTTCTTCTGTTTGAAAAAAATCTGGTAATACTACGGTCTTTTCTTTTAAGGCTTGTTTAAGCGTATCGGTTACTTTTCCTTGATTAGATAAATATCCGTTTTCTTTTAATTCTCCCCACAATTTAGCCGACTGATTCTTATTTACATTTTGTAATTTATCATTTTCATCTGTATAGGTAATTGCTGAAAAATCATCTTTGCTAACTACTCCAAATTTACTGCCACTTGCTTGTTCCATTTCGCCTTGTAGTCCTTTTGTAAAATGCTCATAACTTTCACTTGCCATTACAGTAAGTAAATTTACATCATGCCCATACACACGCTGTCCTTCTTGATTAACGGCTAAACGCAATCCACGACCTATTTCTTGTCGCCTTCTGGTTTCACTTTTACCTGCTTCTTTTAAGGTGCATATTTGAAATACATTAGGATTATCCCAACCTTCTTTTAACGCCGAATGCGAAAATATAAAACGAATTTTATTAGCAAATTCATCTCCGAAACTCAATAAACCTTCTTTATCTTTCATAATAGCACTTATCTTTTGCAAAATAACCATTATGAACTTCACTTACATGACGGTCTAAATCTTTTATTTCATCTTGGAATAAATCTCTATATTGAGGGAGTTTTATCAAATTTTTATATTCTTCTTCAAATATTTTAGCATATTCTCCGTGTTCTGTTTCTTCATCGGTATAAACACGATACTTTTCTACTTTATCAATAAAGAATAAAGACAATACTTTTAATCCTTGTTTATTAAGTTTCTTCTCTTTATCTAAATGTTCTGTTATCGTTCTTCTAATTTGTAAACGCTTAATCTCGGTTTCAGGAAAATGATTTATCGATTCATCATAAGTAACAAATTGTCCGTTTAAAAAGCTTACATATTCTTTTCCTTTTTCACGATTAATCACATCAATGGTAAAATTATCATCATAAATATCATTACCTGTAAGTAATTGTAGATTTTGCCCATTTTTTACATTGATAACTTTTGTCTGAATATCTCCATTTCTATTACGTGTATGTACCTCCAATTTTGCTTGGATTGTTTTACCTCCCGAAAACCCTTTTAGCACTACATACGGATGATTAAAAAACCCTTCTGGAGTAACACTTGCCACCTCAATTTGCTTGACTAACTTACGATTATAAGCCTCCACGGCATTTAAACTAAACATTGTATTTATTGGTTCGGTATGTGTTGCCGAGTAGTCCAACTGCACCATCGGATTGAATTTAGCAATGGCCTTTTTTGCTTTTTCAGAATTACTGGTGCTTTGTGGTTCATCAACGATAACAATAGGATTTGTTTGTGCGATAAGTTGCATAGGACTTACGGTGCTATTATCTCTTTCGTTATTGATGATATTATCCTCGCTATTAAAGGCTTGAATGTTAATAACCATAATTTCCAAATTTTGACTTTTAGCAAATTCGGATATCATATTTGGCTTTTTACTATCGTACACAAAAAAATGAAAAGGCGTATTATTG
>PDQD01000076.1 GCA_002747695.1 Flavobacteriia bacterium | reverse complement strand
ATCAGTATCCGTTATTTAGATGCCAATTTTCCTTTTATCGACAATTTTCCATTACTGCCGCACCTTAGCCATAACGATGGTAAAAAGATAGATATAAGTTTGATTTATGAAACTGAAGACGGTGTAATTACGGATAAACAAAAATCTGTAAGCGGTTACGGGGTTTTTGAACATCCAAAAACCGGAGAATTTAATCAAATAGAAAGTTGTATAAACAAAGGTTATACCCAATATGATTACCCTAAATATCTTACTTTTGGCACAATCAATCATAGGTTGAAGTTTTCAGAAAAGGGTACGCGGTTACTTGTCAAAAGTTTGTTGGACAGTAAAAGTTTAGGGAAATTATTTATTGAGCCACATTTGAAAAAGAGAATGAATATAAACGACCATAGAATAAGATATCACGGTTGTAGAGCGGTAAGACACGATGATCATATCCATATTCAACTAAACTAATAATCAATACACAATTAAAAGACAGATGCTGTATATTTAGCGTTTATCTTTGCTACATCGTTAAAAAACACATAACAATGAACCAAGTCAACATAACATCATTTACTGTTATCGGTATTGCAGTTAAAACCACCAATGCCAATGGGAAATCTGCTAAAGATATTGGTGCTTTATGGCATCAATTTATGTCAGAAAATATATTGGATAAAATTCCCAACAAAACTGATGACACGATTTATGCGATTTATACCGATTACGAAGGCGACTATACCCAACCTTATACAACTATTTTAGGTTGCCGGGTTGAGAATGCCGCTGTTGTTCCGGAAGGCATGCTTTCTAAAACTATCAAAGGTGGTAATTACGCCGGATTTACAGCCAAAGGCGATCTGACCCGGGGTGCTGTTTACAAAACATGGGCGGAGATATGGCAGACCGGTTTAGACCGTTTGTATGCCACAGATTTTGAAGTTTATGGCGTTAAAGCCCAAAATCCAAAAGCGGCTGAAGTGGAAATATTTGTAGGGGTTAAAGAATAAATTCATGGGTAAATTGAAAATAACGACAAGACCTGAATTTGACGCAAAGTTTGATGCTTATCCCGCTGCAGTCAGGGATAAATTAGAGTATTTAAGAGCCCTGGTCATTGAAACAGCCTGGGAAATACCGGAAATTACAGCTATAGAAGAAACTTTGAAATGGGGAGAACCGAGTTTTTTGACTAAAACCGGCAGTACCTTACGTATAGATTGGAAACCGAAGACCCCTGACCAATACCGGATGTATTTTAATTGTTCAACAAGATTGGTTGAGACGTTTAGGTTGGTATTTGGGGACACATTTGATTACGACAAAAACAGAGCTCTGATTTTTCAAATTGATGAGGATATCCCTGTGGCAGTATTGAAACAATGTATCAAAGCATCTTTGTTGTATCATTTGGTAAAGGATGATTTGACTTTGGGGATATAGAGTAATGTTGATTGAGACAAAGGCTGATAACTCATCGTGAATAATTGATTTTGGGCTTGGGTTAAATCTATAGTTTAGAAGTCATTTGAGCCTCATTGAGCAGGTCATATATAAATCTTATCTTTGTAACACAAGATTAACAATTATGAAAATTCTCAATGCATCACAGATAAGAGCTACAGATCTGGAAACGATTGCCATTCAAAAGATTAAATCCATAGAGCTTATGGAGCGGGCGGCGACTAAATGTTTTGAGTGGATTGATGAAAAAGAGGTAGTGCTGGAAGAACAGACCATTCATATCTTTTGTGGTATGGGTAATAATGGTGGAGACGGTTTGGCGTTAGCGCGGTTGCTAAGTCTTGAACTTTATGATGTAGAGGTCTATATTGTACATTTTTCTGATAAAATGTCAGATGATTTTATTACCAATTACAACCGTTTGGAAGAATTTGAAATCTACCCTCATTCCATACATTCTGCAGATGATTTTCCTGATCTGGACTATGGAGATGTTATTGTAGATGCGATTTTTGGTACAGGGTTGACCAAAGCACCTTACGGTTTTACTAAACAATTGATACAGTTGTTTAATACACTTGATGTATTGATTATTGCCATAGATGTTCCTTCCGGATTGTTAATAGACCGGCCGGTTCAAGACAGAGAAGCTGTAGTGAATGCAGGTGTGGTTCTGAGTTTTCAAATGCCTAAATTAGCGTTTTTACTACCCGGTAATCAGGAATTTGTGCATAATTTTGTGTTGCTTGATATTGGATTGGATCGGGATTTTATCGAGTCTATGGACACTCCTTATGTCTATACAGAGCAAATAGAACTCCTGTTGGGGTTTAAAAGACGTCAGAAATTTTCACATAAAGGCACTTATGGGCATGCCATGATTATGGGGGGGAGTTTTGGGAAAATGGGGAGTGTGTTGATGGCTTCCCGTGCCGCTTATAAGGTAGGTTGCGGTTATGTGACCACCTATATTCCCAAATGCGGTTATAGCATTTTACAAACAGCATTACCGGAAGCTATGGTTGAGGTTGATGCGGAAAATGCTTTGGAATATTTTAATTATAACACGAGTGTAGGAGCGCTGGCCGTAGGGCCGGGTTTAGGCACAGCAGAAAAAACCATTGAGGGTTTTGCCAATTTTTTGAGTACCAATACCCAGCCTTTGGTTTTGGATGCTGATGCGCTGAATATATTAGCCTTGCGTAATGATTTATTTCAATACCTCAATGAAAAGACCATACTGACCCCGCATCCGGGTGAGTTGGAACGTCTGATTGGGCGTTGGGCTAATGATTATGAAAAACTGGAGAAAGTCAAACAGTTTTCTTTAGATTATCACTGCGTAGTGGTGGTCAAGGGAGCACACACAGTAGTGGTGAATCAAGGGCGGTTTTATTTCAATAGTACGGGAAATGCCGCTCTGGCAAAAGCCGGTATGGGTGATGTCCTGACCGGTATGATTGTAGGCTTGCTGGTTCAGGGTTATACACCTGAGTATGCGGCACGTTTAGCAGTGTATTTACACGGATTAACGGCAGATATTTATACGGCTGTCCATACCCCTGAAACTTTTATGCCTACAGATGTAGTCAATTTTCTACCGGGGGCTTTTAACCATTTGGTTAGTATTGTTGACCGTCCTGACACAGATGATGATTTGGATTTTGATCATCCTGAGTTTTTGGACGAAGATGATGACTTATAAAATTAGCGTAAGATGACTAAACTTTCTATCGATCAATTGAAACAAAGCTTTACAGGCGATTTAGCCTTTGACCGTTTGCATCAGACTATTTATGCTACAGATGCTTCGGTATACAGGATGTTGCCATTGGGTGTGGCATATCCTAAAAACATTTCTGATATTCAGCGCTTGATTGCTTTTGCCCGTGACAATGCTATTACCCTGATCCCTAGAGCTGCCGGAACATCATTAGCCGGTCAATGTGTAGGGGAAGGATTAGTGGTGGATATATCAAGATACTTTACGGGAATTGGACATTTGGACAAAAACCGTAAGACTATTACTGTGCAGCCTGGTGTAATACGTGATGAACTCAATGCTTTTTTAAAACCTCACGGTTTGTTTTTCGGACCCAATACCTCGACAGCCAATCGTTGTACCATCGGTGGTATGGTGGGTAATAATTCTTCCGGAACTACATCCATTAAATATGGTGTGACACGTGATAAGCTTGTAGGTGTTAAGGCAGTGTTGAGTGACGGTTCACTGGCTGAATTTACGAATTTGTCTAAAGAAGAATTTGAGCAAAAGACGACAGGTGAAACTTTTGAACATAAGATTTATAGCAGTATAGATACTTATTTATCCCGTCAGGAGGTCAGGGATGAAATCGTCAATGAATTTCCAAAGCCCTCCATTCATCGTAGGAGTACGGGCTATGCCGTAGATGCTTTGGTCGATACAGATGTTTACACCAATAGTTCGCACCAATTCAACCTGTCAAAGCTGTTGTGTGGTAGTGAGGGAACTTTGGCTTTTTCCACTGAAATCACTTTACAATTAGACGATTTACCACCTCAGTATACAGCCATGGTGACGGCTCATTTTACAAGTGTTCAGGAGAGTTTACAAGCGGTGTTAGTGGCTATGAAGCATGATCTTTACACCTGTGAGCTCATGGATAAGACAATCTTGGATTGTACGGTCAATAACCGTGAGCAGGCTAAAAACAGAGCGTTTGTAGAGGGAGACCCTCAGGCGATTTTGATGCTTGAGTTAAAATCCGATGACCCGGAGTCACTTGACAATCAAGTGGTGCAATTGATAGCTGATCTTAAGACCCACGGCTTCGGTTATGCTTATCCGGTCTTAAGAGGAGAAGACATCAAGCGTGCTTTGACCTTGAGAAAGGCGGGTTTAGGTTTATTGGGTAATATCATCGGTGATGATAAAGCTGTGGCTTGTATAGAGGATACAGCAGTAGAATTGAGTGATTTACCGGATTTTATTGCTGAGTTTACAGCAATGATGAACAAATATGAGCAGAAAGCTGTGTATTATGCCCATGCGGGAGCAGGAGAATTGCATCTACGACCTATCCTCAACCTTAAAAAAGAGACTGATGTGGTGTTGTTCAGAACTATTACGACAGAGGTAGCTCAATTGGTGAAAAAATACCGCGGGTCATTCAGTGGCGAACACGGCGATGGTATTGTAAGAGCTGAATTTTTACCTGAACTCATAGGCGAAAACAATTATAAATTGCTTAAAGAAATCAAAACTATTTTTGATCCTTACAATGTTTTTAACAAGGGTAAAATAGTTGAAGCCTATCCTATGGATAAGCATTTACGCTACCAACCTGACAGAGAAGAACCGGTTATAGAGACTATTCAGGATTTTTCAGACCAACAGGGTATCTTGAGGCTGGCAGAAAAATGTAACGGTTCCGGTGACTGCCGTAAACCTGTTTTTGCCGGTGGTACGATGTGTCCCAGCTACCGGGCGACCCGGGAAGAAAAAGATACGACCCGTGCCAGAGCCAATACACTGCGGGAGTTTTTGACCCATTCTGATAAAGCCAACCGTTTTGACCATAAAGAGCTCAAAGAGGTCTTTGACTTGTGTTTGAGTTGTAAGGCGTGTGCCGGTGAATGTCCCAGTAGTGTGGATGTCGCTGCATTAAAAGCCGAATTCCTCTATCAATACCAAAAGACACACCGGCCAAGTCTGAGAACACATTTGTTTGCGCATAATATACGGTACAACAGATTGGGTAGTATCGCTCCTTGGTTGACCAATCTGATGCTGAATAGTGCCATCACCAAGAGTATTTTGAAGATTGCCAAAGAGCGAAGTATTCCTAAGTTGTATAAGACCACATTAAAACGTTGGGTAAAGAAGAATTTAGAGGTGCTGCAACCCCAAAACCCTGTCAGAACCATCTATTTGTTTGTAGATGAATTTACCAATTTTTACGATGTAAATATTGGAATTGATACTGTAAAACTATTGACTAAACTCAATTACCGGGTACTTTGGATTGATCATGAGGAAAGTGGCAGGAGTTTTATTTCTAAAGGCTATTTGGCAGAAGCCAAAAAAGTCGTCGATAAGAATGTGTATCTCTTCAAGGATTTGATTACCGAACAAACGCCTTTGGTGGGTACGGAGCCTTCGGCTATTTTGAGCTTAAGGGATGAATATTTGAGACTGGCGGATGATAAAGTTGCAGCCCGTAGTATTGCTAAACATACTATGACAATTGAGGAATTTATAGCGCAGGAATATAAAAGTGACCGGATTACGACGCATCAGTTTACCAACCGCCCGCAGGAGATTAAAATTCACGTGCATTGCCAACAAAAATCATTGAGTTCAAGTGCTCATACCTTTACCATGCTCAATATTCCTGAAAATTATAAGCCCGTTCTTATGAGTACAGGTTGTTGTGGTATGGCGGGGTCGTTTGGTTACGAAAAGGAACACTACAAAGTGTCTATGCAAGTAGGTGAGGACACCTTGTTCCCCAAGGTCAGAGCTATGGGTAAAGATGTTCTCATTTCAGCTTCGGGAACCAGCTGCCGGCATCAGATTCATGACGGCACAAAACGGGAGAGTAAACACCCGGTGACGATATTAAAAGAAGCCTTGGTGTAGTATCGTTTGATGTCCAAAAGATTTCCTAGTGGGTAAAACGTTAAGGCGTTTTATTAAATTTTAAATTTGACACATCTCAGTTCTTCAATAGCTGTTTTCAAAGCTGCGGCTTGGGACTGTCTGATGGTAATTTTAAAATCACAATTCAATGCCATATCCCGTGAGATAATCTGAGCATCAAACTGCCTAATAACTTTTAAAACCTTGTCCATATCTGCGTATTCAAAGATGAGTTGGAAGGAGGTGTCAACTGTTTTTTGAATGATTTCGGCTTCTTGTAAACAAGCTTTGGTTGTTGTTTTATAAGCGTTGATTAAACCACTTACGCCTAATTTTGTGCCGCCAAAATACCGTACAACAATCACTAAAACATTGGTCAATTCAAAACTCTGTATCTGCCCGTAAATCGGTAGTCCTGCTGTACCCGAGGGTTCACCATCATCATTGATACGGTACTGTTCGCCGGAAAAACCCAACCGCCAGGCGTAACACCAGTGCCGGGCTTTGTGGTGTTCTTTTTTGACCTGTTCCAGATAAGTGCTGATCATCTCCTCATCAACGACCGGGAACGCGTAGCCGAAAAACTTACTGCCTTTATCCTTAAACAATGTGCCTGAAACGGGCTTGGCAATGGTTTGATATAAATCGTCCAAAGTTGAAGTTTAAAAATTAAAGCATAAAAATACTACTTTTACCGTGTTAACCAAAGCAGAATGGATTTAGTACAGGCCAAAACTACATTTTATTCAACACTCCGACCACTATACACAGAGGAAGAGTTGCGTTCGTTGTTTGTAATTGTCTGTGAACGAACATTTAATATGGATAGGGTGGAAGTGGCTTTAAATCCTGAAGCACTAATTGACGATGCCCAAAAAATGGCATTTGAAAGTGTGTTAAAGGATTTAAGTCACAGTAAACCCATACAATATATTTATGGCGTGGCGCATTTTTATCATTCAGACTTTAAAGTTGAGCCCGGTGTTCTTATTCCGCGTCCCGAAACTGAAGAACTGGTCGATATAATTATCAAGGAAACACGTATACCCAATCCAAGACTACTCGATATTGGCACCGGTAGTGGTTGTATTGCCGTGAGTTTGGGCAAATATATACCGCAGGCACAAGTAACAGCTCTGGATATTTCGGATAAAGCCTTGTCGGTAGCGATGGCCAATGCCCGGACACATCAAGTGGCTATTGCGTTAATCAAAGACAATGTCTTAACTCTAGAGGAGCTCCCGGACACATATGATATTATCGTGAGTAATCCGCCGTATGTCAGAAATTTGGAAAAAGAACATATGCAGACCAATGTTTTAGACTATGAACCCTCATTGGCGTTGTTTGTTGAGGATACAAACCCATTGGTTTTTTATGAAAAAATAGCAGTATTAGCTATAAAAGCCTTGAGTAGTCAAGGAGTTTTGTATTTTGAAATCAACCAATACCTGGGTCAGGAGACAAAAACACTGGTGGAAAATACAGGTTTTACCGATGTCCGGTTAATCAAAGATTTTAAAGGTTGTGACCGCTTTATAGCAGCCCGTAGATAAAAGGTATTTTTTGTATTTTCGTGGCTTAAAATCAATACACCTTTGCTCACACAACTCACCATAAAAAATTATGCCCTTATTGACCATTTGTCATTGACACTCAACAATGGTTTGACGACGATTACCGGTGAAACCGGTGCGGGAAAGTCTATTATTCTCGGGGCTTTAGGATTGGTGTTGGGTAATCGTTTTGACACAACAGTATTGATGGATCACAATCAGAAGTGTGTGATTGAAGCGGAATTTGATCTAGCTAATTACAACTTAAAAGGTTTTTTTGATGCCAATGATCTGGATTATGAACAATGGACTATTATCCGCAGAGAACTGACCCCAAGTGGGAAATCCAGAGCATTTGTTAATGATACACCGGTGACTTTGGGCGTGCTGCAAGACCTTAAATTACACCTGATTGATATACACGCGCAACACGAAACTTTGCAACTCAATACTGCGGGCTTTCAATACCGTGTGCTGGATGACTTAGCCGATACCCATACAGCGGTTATGGATTACCAAAACCTGAAAAAAACGTATGAGTCAACACAGCGGGAACTTGAGGCTTTAGAACAATCTATAGATGATGAACGAGCCCAACACGACTATCATACATTTTTATACGATGAATTGGTGCAGTCCAAAATTGAAACAGGTACTCTGGAGCATCTGGAGCAGGAACAAGAGCGTTTATCCCATATTGATTTGATTCAACAAAACTTATTGACCGCTCATCAGGCGCTCAATGCAGACCAAACAGGACTGACAGAACAGCTTTATCCGGTAAAAGAGGCGTTGTCCAGAATTCAGAATTACGATACCCGGTATGAAGATTTGTTTGAGCGTTTGAATACCGTTTATGTAGAATTGGATGATGTCTCACGGGAAGTGGCTTTGATTTTGGAAAATGAAGATTTCTCTACCTCAGATTTGGATATGATCAATGAGCGTATTCACCATATTCATTTATTGTTTCAAAAACACAAAGTCAATAGCGAGGAAGATTTATTGGCTGTTCAAAACGAACTGGCAGAGAAAGTCCGTTTGATTACCGACGCTGATGAAGTGTTGGCAGCCAAACGACAGGAATTGAAAACGATAGAAAACAAATTGCTGTCAATGGCCGGAACGATTAGCGCTCAAAGACAACAATATATTCCGGTGTTTGAGCAACAAGTGACTGCTATTTTGACCAATCTGGGGATGAAAGATGCCCGTTTTAAAGTTGAGCTTACAAAAACAAACAGTTTTAATCCCTACGGAACAGACGATTTACACTGGTTGTTTTCTGCCAATAAAGGCGCAACACCGGCGCCATTGAAAAAAGTAGCTTCGGGTGGGGAATTGTCCAGAGTGATGTTGGCTATCAAATCCATTTGGGCGCAAAAAGCCCAGTTGCCTACCATTATTTTTGATGAAATAGACACAGGGATTTCCGGTGAAGTGGCGCTTAAAATGGCTGATATTCTCAAAGCTTTAGCGCAACACTTGCAGGTTATCAGTATCACGCATTTACCACAGATTGCTGCCAAAGGTGAGCAACACTACAAAGTGTACAAGACTTCTGATGAAGTGACCACAACAGGAATAAGACTTTTAAGCGATGAGGACAGGCAAAGAGAAATCGCCGAGATGTTGGGTGGTAAAACCTTGACGCCAACCGCATTGAATCACGCTGCTGAGTTGTTAAAATAAAAAATGTATTTTTGTCGTCAGGTGAGATTTGGGTGTCAGCTGTAGAGGGTGCAGGGGGGAGATTTATCCTGAGTGAAGAGTCTAAACCGGACTGCTAAACCAGATGCTGAATTATCCTATCATCATAACTAACCACAATAACGATTAACAACATTAACCTGATCCGTTGTGCGGGTCATTAACTCAACAAGATTATGTACAATCTATTAAAAGGTAAAAAAGGAATTATTTTCGGGGCATTAGATGAAAAGTCAATTGCCTGGATTACTGCTGAGCGCGCACATGAAGAAGGCGCCCAATTTGTCTTGACCAATGCACCGGTTGCTTTACGTATGGGAACCATCAATGCGTTGGCGGAGAAAACCGGTTCTAAGGTCATTCCCGCTGATGCTACCAGTGTAGAAGATCTGGAAGCGCTTGTGGATCAAGCTATGGAAACCTTAGGTGGTAAATTGGATTTTGTTCTGCATTCTATAGGAATGTCTGTCAATGTACGTAAAGGTAAGCCTTATACCGATCAGAATTACGGCTATACCCAAAAAGGTTGGGATGTATCCGCTTTGTCTTTCCACAAAGTGATGAATGTGCTGTATAAAAAAGACGCTATGAATGAATGGGGGAGCATTGTAGCCTTGACTTATATGGCTGCTCAACGTGTCTTCCCTGATTATAACGATATGGCAGATAATAAAGCTTATCTGGAAAGTATTGCCCGTAGTTTCGGCTATTTTATGAGCCGCGATAAAAAAGTAAGGGTCAATACCATTTCGCAATCGCCTACGGTGACGACTGCCGGTAGCGGTGTTAAAGGTTTTGACGGGTTCTTTGCGTATGCGGATAAAATGTCACCGCTGGGTAATGCCAGTGCTTTGGAATGTGCCGATTATGCCATAACACTTTTTTCTGATTTAACCAGAAAAGTGACCTTGCAAAATCTATTTCACGATGGCGGTTTTTCTAACATGGGTGTGAGTACTGCCGTGATGGAACAATTTATGAAAGAATAAGAGATTATAATTTAGTTGAAAAAAGCTTGATAAATAATTTGCTTAAAATAAAACTAATTGTATCTTTGCAAACCGTTTACAGCACCTCTTATTGGTGATTACTATAAAAATTTAAAATTTTAAGACATGAAAAGAACTTTTCAGCCATCCGTAAGGAAAAGAAAGAACAAACATGGTTTTAGAGAACGTATGTCAACTGCCGACGGTAGAAAAGTATTAGCCAGAAGACGTGCTAAAGGCCGCAAAAGATTGACTGTATCTTCAGAAGCAAGACCTAAATAATAAGTAGAACTATTTGATAGATAGGAAAGTCCCGTTTTTAAGCGGGACTTTTTGTGTTTGTAAAAAAAGTATTAACTTTGAGACGTAAATATCTATTTTACACGGATAACTTTATTATTAATTACTAAATTTTTTTATTATGTCATTTAAGGCTAAATTAAAAGTAGGCGGAAAAGAGTATAACATCTTATCATGTTCTTACGAATTACACCAAGAAACAGATCCTACAGGAAGACCATCATCAATTACCAGAGGCGGTAAAATCAAATTGACCGTTGAATCTACAGCAGACACCAGTTTATCAGACTGGATGTTTAACAATTTTGAAAGAAGAGACGGTTCTATCGTGTTCTTTAAAAGAGATACAGAGGCTACTGCCAAAGAATTGAAATTTACTGAAGGGTATATGGTAAAATACCTTGAAAACTTTGATGCCAGTAACAAAAACCCGATGTCAGAGTCTTTTGTTATTTCAGCAAGAGTAATTGCTATGGGTAGTGGAGAACACGTTAATGAATGGGTATAGTACTCTCCTGTTTTTAGATAAAAAAAATTTAAAAGGGAGTGTTGCTATATACTCCCTTTTTTGGAAAAAAATTAAACCAAAAAAATATGTCATTTATCTCACAAATGATTATAGAAGATGATACGATGAATGTATTGTCCTGTAATTTGTCTTTCCAACCGGAAGATGATGGTGTGGAAAAAAAATTCAAAAAGCCAAAAAAAGGTAAGCTAACCGTACTGATAGAAGCTAATGATAAAACAGATTTTTTAACTTGGATATTATCATATGATATGACCAAAAACGGGGAGATTATTTTTTATGAACAAGATGATATGTCCAGTCTTAAGACGATTAAGTTCAAAGAAGGGTATTGTTTGAATTATGATGAGAATTTTGATGCGTTAAGTAATACACCCCGAACCGTAGAGCTGGTAATACAGTCCAAAGAAATCACTGTTCAGGACATGAAGTTGATGAATGGTTGGATAGGTATAAGCTGATGAATTCCATTAAAGATATTTGAATACTTTTTTTCGATTCTTCTTGACTTTACTGATTTAGAAAACACAAGCACATTAAACCATCTGATAGCAATATGTGTTCTCAATTAATGATGGTTAATTATATTAAACTCAAAAAAAAAACTATGGCATTACAAACAATTACAGATCTTTTTATCGGTGATTTACCAATCCCAACCTTTAAGAGTGTATTCCTTGACCAACAAATAAGCGCACATCATGTATTGAAAATTGTGTGTCGTATGGATGCTTTGGAAGACTTGTCTGCTTCTCTCGGAGAGCAGAGTAAAAACTTTCTTGGGGAGACTATAGCCCTTGAAATTCAATCCATGGAGGGATTTGGAAGTTATAAAACGTTACAATTTAAAGGGGTTGTGACACAAGTTGAAACCATAAAAGGTCACGAAGCGGCTCAAGGTGACGAGATTGTCATCACTGCCCAAAGTCCGTCTTTTTTGGCCGAAGACGGTTTTCATTATGCCTCTTATAACGAAACAACGTTATCAGACATTATCTACGATGTCTTTAGGGGTTATGATACGTCTCAATTGACTATAGACATCCGTCCCCAGAATGATATACCCATAGATTATTCGGTACAACATCATGAGAGTTCCTATAACTATGCCAGACGTTTAGCATCACAATATGGCGAGTGGTTTTATTACGATGGGGTTAATCTGGTGTTTGGTCAACCGGATAGTGAAGAGGTGGCCTTGACTTATGGGATTGATTTAAAAGAATACCGGTTGAGCTTAATGCCACAGTCACAGAAATATAAAATTTTCACTAACGATTATCTGACTGATCAGGTCCAAGAAAAATCAACAGCTGATGTTGCGGTTGGACTCAACGGCTTAAATGATTTTGTAGCGGACAAATCCGATCAAATATTTACCCAAGAGACCCAATTGTTACACGCGACCTTTAACGATGCCCAGGTACAGAGTCGGCTGGATAAACAGGTAGAAAAACAACGTAAGGCTATTGCCGTAAACCAAGTAAAGATTACCGGTACTTCAGAAAACCCCGGTGTAAAACTGGGCAGTCTGATCAATGTAGATGATGTGACCTACCGAATCATAAAAGTTGTCCATACCAACAATGATACAGGGGATTATGAAAATCATTTTGAAGGCGTAACCTCCGAAGATAACACCTATCCGCTGACGAACATCAATAATTTCCCTAAAAGCGAGACCCAAACGGCAATCGTCAAAGACAATGCAGACCCCGAAGGTTTAGGTCGTGTCAAGGTTCAATTCCATTGGCAAAAAGCCTTAGGTGAGCAAACACCCTGGATACGTATTGTCACCCCGCATGCGGGCGGTGATAAAGGTTTTCATTTTATCCCGGAGGTAGGCGAAGAAGTTTTGATAGGCTTTGAAGGCGGTAATGCCGAGCATCCTTATGTCATGGGGAGTTTGTATAACGGCACCGGTAAGGCAGAAGCGTTTATGTCCGGCACCAATGATATAAAAGTCATTCGCACAAGAAGTGGGCATACCATAGCGTTAAACGATAAGGAGGATAGCGAATTTATCAACATTACCGATAAAAAAGGCAATCTTATTACTATTAATACAGCCCATGAATCTATCACAATTACCGCTTTAAAAGATGTGACGGTAAATGCCGGAGAAAATATGTCGCTTAATGCCAAAAACATGAAGATAAATGTCCAAGAAAATATGGATGTCAGTGTGGGTAAGAACAAAACAGAATCAATTAAACAAGATTTAGAAATCTCAACTAAAAATAGTATTGAGCAGGTATTTAATAATAAAGAAACAACTGTTTCTAAAAAAACATCACAAGTCTCTGGGGAGTTAATTGTGCAAGCCAATAAGGGTAAAATGCTTATAGACAGTAAGGGTAAGTTAACCATACAGAGTAGTGATACTATAGATTACGGCGATTAAAAAAAAACATAGTTATGGCAAGAAAAGACTATTTAGTAGAAGGAGGTCTCTTAGAGTGTACTTTGGGTACTGCCCCGGGCGAAATGTTGGTTACCTCGCAACAAAGATTGAGAATTAAAACAAAGTTAAAGGCTACCAGTGCAGATAAAACCTTAAAACCGCCTTTTTTTGGCACTTGTACATGTAGCTCCCCCAATCCCCCTTGTTCGCCTGTATTACAGGAATGGCAACAAACCAGCCAAAAAGCAACTATGGGGACCAAAACTTTTTTGCTCAATACCTCAAAGGTACAGTGCAGTAAAGGGGGGCTTATTACGGTGAAAAATACCGGACAAAAACTGGTAGGCACCGGTAAAGACGAGGCAGAATCAGATGATGTCAAACCCAAACTGGAAGGTGAAATAATTTTTGCCAATGGCTATTTAAGTTCTTCGTTGGGCGGTTCTTTAAATGCTATATTAGATTTAAACCCCGATGATCCCAATCCTCAACTGTATAGAGGACACAATGTCAACGAAGCCAATAAAATAGATCCTAAGGATATACAGTTGCATAGCGAGGTAGATAAAATAAAAGCTTTAACCGATGCGCAAATAAAACAGGACGAAGATGATAAAAAGTTGGTTATTCCCATTGCTTTTCCGGTTTCTATGATGCCACCAACACCGTCACTTCGCATAATTAACATTAAGGTTAGTGTACCCAAGTTTGTGAAAGCCGTACCTGACTTTACCCAAAAAGAATTTAAGGACACCTTTTATGGGTATTGGAACAGTATAGAAAACAAAAATGGCGGGTCAAATACCTATGCAAAGTATTTCAATGCTACCAAACAACACTTTTTAAACGGCTCGCATGGTTTGGGCTCCAATGCCGCACACCGTTTAGACCACGGGCTGGCACAAGGCTATCATTGGGCAAGGTTTCAATGGGCTATACTACCCAAACAAGAAGTGGAGGAAACCAAAAAGAAAATGCCCTATATAGAGAGCTTTTCTCCGGCCTATAAACCCATTACGGTGGTTATGCACAGTCAGGGCAATGCGCCCGGAGTGGGTTTTGCGCTTGGTGTTATGAAATACGCCAATGAACTCGGGTGGGATAAAATGCCCCTCAACCTTATTTTTCTGGGGGTACACCAACCCAAAAATCTTTGGGGAGAAGCCTATGATAACTTAGTAGATGTTAAAGTCCAACACTATTTGGCAGACACTACCCTTTTAGATAGTATTTCCGGACTGGAAAAAATGCTTTTTATCAGTGGTGATCTGGCAATAAAGTCATTGATGGGTTTGACCCAATTCGTTAAATTTCAAAAAGACCGTAATATATTAAAATACCTCAACGGCTTGGCGGAACTCTACAATCCCGACTACCATAAATTACGTCATAAACGCGGTATTTTTGAACACCTTAAGGCTATTACAGATTTTAATGCCATAAAAGACCGGGCTGTACAGTTTACCTTTACCAATGACCGGGGTGATATGGTGATCAGGGACGGAGACATCCCCCATATAGACAGTGCCTGTGACCCGAACAGAGATACCACCCTGTACAGCGTGGAGTTTTTTCATTATAAAGTTCCCGAAGGTTATGCGACACAGCAAAACAAAGAGATTATACCCATAGACACGGGAGGCTATCTGGTCATACCGCCTTATGCGGTAAATATGCGTATCCATTTTAATAAAAAAACGGGAAAAAAAGAATATTGGAAGAAATACCGAGAGATAGCCATAGACTGGGGCAAGGCGATGAGCCAATACCATAAAGCCAAAAAAGAATACCAAAGAAGAGCCGGACAAAACATTACCCTAAACGATATTCTTGATATTGCCATGCCCGGACGTTGGTTTGCCAAAAAACTCGTTAAAGAATTGAAATTAGACTATTGGTATAGAAAGGTTATTTTCCACTATGCC
>PDQD01000075.1 GCA_002747695.1 Flavobacteriia bacterium | reverse complement strand
AAGGTTTTGTGTTCAGTAAGCTTAGATCCTGACTAAACAATTTGATGGATGATGCGGTTAAGTCCTTATAAATTAAATTTATGAGGACTTTTTGTTTTTAAAAGACAATTAGTTTATTTTCGTCCGATTTAACAGGAATTTATTATAGGGTGAGGCTTTCAACATGTAAATTTGTTTTTTACATATACGAGTGTGATAATGCCGGTTCAGTCTGTAGCCTTTAATAGATTAAAGATGAAACACATGAAAAAACCTTTATTGCTGATTATATTGGTATTGGTCATAGACCAATTGAGTAAGATATATATCAAAACCCATTTTATACAATATGAATCAATCAAAGTCATGGGCTGGGATTGGTTTCAGATTTACTTTGTCCAAAATAATGGTATGGCTTGGGGCGCAGAAATCGGAGGTAAAACAGGTAAGTTTATACTGACAACTTTTAGGTTACTTGCAGTAGGGGGTATTTTTTATTGGCTCTATCAGACAGTCAAACATCATAAACACTCACTATTAGTTTTTTCAATCGCTCTGATATTTGCCGGAGCTGTGGGTAATATTATAGATTCATTGTTTTACGGGATGATTTTTAACGATCCGGTTAATGTGCCGGCGACATTATTTGCAGAAAATCCTTACGGTACGTTTTTTCATGGTAAAGTAGTGGATATGTTTTATTTTCCTATTATCAAACATCAATTGATTCCGGAGTGGATTCCCTGGATTGGAGGTAAGCGGTTTACGTTTTTCAATGCTATTTTTAATGTTGCGGACTCTGCGATTACCATAGGAGTATCCATCATGTTGCTCTTTAATAAAAGAATATTCAATCATCAAACACAGGAGCTTGAAGCGGATTCTTAAATACATATTATTTATTGTAATTGGTTTACTGCTGGGTTTACTATTGATGAAAAATCAACAATCGCAGTACAGACACGAACAGGTTGATATCATTAAAAATGGTATTAAAAATGTTCGAAAACTTGTAGTAGTAGAAGAAACCTATACAGAGTATTACAATTATAAAGATGCCAAACTCTATTTCTTCGATTCAAAGTTTTTTGAAAAACAAGCCATTCTGTTAGTCAAAGCCAAGGTATTAGTGTCTTATGATTTGTCTCAAATGGAGACTACATTAGATTCGGTACATAAGAAGATTGTTATAACCTCTATTCCTGAACAGGAAATCAATATTATTCCTTCTTACAAATATTATGATTTTGATCAAAGTATGTTCAATTCGTTTTCTAAAGAAGAACTCAACAGGTTTCAGGAAAAGAGTATTAAACGCCTCGCAGAGGATCTGGATGTAACCAATTCAAAATCATTGGCAAAAAGACGCTTGATGGAAGAATTGGAACAATTGTGGTCTGTTGCCAAGCTGTTGGGTTGGACGATAGAAGACGGCACAGAAGAAAAAGTTGTAGAATCGTTGGTGATGAATCCTGCATTTAAGGATTAAAAACATAGATTTCGTTAAGCCGTTTTACTAATGATGAGGGTGAGGTAAGGCTTTGTTTTTCAAATCTTTGAGGTTAATTAACCCGGTAAGGCATGAATATTTCAGGTTAAAGTCATAAAATTGGCTTATTTTTGTTCAAATAAATAAACAGGTAACAATTTCAAATATATCTATATGAATTACTCTAAAGAATTTCACAAATACGCGACTAAACATCATGGTATAAACAGTATGTATTATGATCAAATTATAAGCAGTGTAACACCTTATATCATAGAAGAGCGTAAACTCAATGTTGCTCAAATGGATGTTTTTTCCAGATTGATGATGGATAGAATTATTTTCTTAGGTACAGCTATCAATGATCAGGTTGCTAATATTATTCAGGCGCAGTTGTTGTTTTTACAGAGTTTGGACAGTAAGAAAGACATTACGTTATATATCAATTCACCCGGTGGTAGTGTTTATGCAGGCTTAGGAATTTACGATACCATGGAATTGATTACGCCGGATGTAGCCACTATATGTACCGGTATGGCAGCTTCAATGGGAGCCGTATTGATGGTCGCTGGTGAAAAAGGTAAGCGCTCAGCTTTGCCCCATTCTCGTATTATGATTCACCAACCATTGGGAGGCGTAGAAGGACAAGCAAGTGATATAGAGATTACAGCCCGTGAGATACTCAAATTGAAAGACGAATTGTATCAAATTATATCCAAACACTCAGGACAACCCATGAAAAAAGTTACCAAAGATTCTGACAGGGATTATTGGATGACAGCAGAAGAGGCTAAAGTCTATGGGATGATAGATGAAATTTTGGTAAAATAAAAAACAATAGACAATAAGACTATGGCAAAAAAAGAAATGACAAGATGTTCATTTTGCGGACGGGATAAGTCTGAAACCGATGTACTCGTTGCCGGTTTGGATGCGCACATCTGTGATGTATGTATCAATCAGGCCTATCAGATATTGATTGAAGAAAGTCCTTTAGTTGGAAAAAAAGAGGAAGCTACTACATTTGACATTAAAACGCCCAGAGAGATCAAAACGTTTTTAGATCAATATGTCATAGGGCAGGAGTTTACTAAAAAAACGATGGCAGTTGCCGTTTATAATCATTATAAGCGTCTGGGTCAGCCTCTGGATGACAATGAGGTTGAGATAGAAAAGAGTAATATCATACTGGTAGGAGAGACCGGCACTGGAAAAACGCTTATGGCGCGTACGATTGCCAGAATGTTACAAGTTCCCTTTGCTATAGTAGATGCAACAGTATTGACACAAGCCGGTTATGTGGGGGAAGATGTGGAAACAATTTTAACACGTTTGCTTCAAGCGGCAGATTACGATGTTAAAAAGGCAGAAATGGGAATTGTCTTTATCGATGAAATTGATAAGATAGCCCGTAAAGGTGACAATCCTTCTATTACAAGAGATGTAAGTGGAGAGGGTGTGCAACAAGCTTTATTGAAACTACTGGAAGGTTCAAAAGTCAATGTACCACCCAAAGGAGGACGTAAACACCCGGAACAGAAATTTGTAGAAATTGACACTAAAAACATTCTGTTTATTGCCGGTGGTGCATTTTCAGGGATTGATAAGATCATCAGTCGCAGGATGAATATGCAGTCAGTGGGTTATCATACCATCAAACAGGAGGAACAAATAGACCAGGAAAATCTCTTACAGTATATTATTCCCCATGATTTGAGAGAATTTGGTTTAATTCCTGAAATTATTGGCCGTTTACCGGTGTTGAGCTATATGAATCCGTTAGACGAAGAAACTTTGAGATCTATATTGACCGATCCCAAAAACGCTTTGGTCAAGCAGTATCAAAAATTGTTTGAATTGGATGATATCCAATTGACGTTTGAGGATGAAGCGTTAGATTATATTGTGGAAAAAGCCGTAGAATATAAATTAGGCGCCAGAGGTTTACGTAGTCTTTGTGAAGTTATTTTGACAGATGCTATGTTTGAAATGCCCGGACAAAAAGACGCAGAGAAGCTGGAAGTCACCAGAGCATATGTTGCGCACAAATTGTCCAAGACTACTTTGCATAAGCTTAAAGCGGCTTCTTAGAGTGTTTTTAAAGTGAAAATGATGGCTTACCTTAAGAGGTGTGCGTCTTTGAAAATGAATTGTTCAAAACGCTAATGCCATATCAAAAACACAAATGAAATAAGAGGTTAGACAGTCTTTGACCGTCTAACCTCTCTCTGTTTTTACAGTAATTGTTGTTTTAATGTCTGTTTAACGGTCAGTTACAACGAGACAGACTGTTGACAGGTGTCATCATACACGTTCAAGTGATTAGTCAATCATTTCAAAACCGGTATAAGGCACTAAAACTTTAGGGATTTTAATACCTTCCGGGGTTTGGTTGTTTTCCAAAATAGCAGCTATAATACGCGGTAGTGCTAAAGAACTACCGTTGAGCGTATGAGCTAATTGACTTTTACCGTCGGCGTCTTTATAGCGTAATTTTAAGCGGTTAGCCTGGAAGTTTTCAAAGTTTGATACAGAACTCACTTCAAGCCAACGCTCCTGAGCTGCTGAATACACTTCAAAATCATAGGTCAATGCCGATGTAAAGCTCAGATCACCACCGCAAAGTCTCAGTATTCTGAACGGTAATTCCAGATCTCTGACAATCTTCCGGACATGTGCCACCATCATATCGAGACGTTCGTAAGACTTCTCAGGGTGTTCTATACAGACGATTTCCACTTTGTCAAACTGATGTAAACGGTTTAAACCTCTGACGTGTGCCCCATAAGAACCTGCTTCCCGTCTGAAACAAGGCGTATAGGCGGTATTTTTAATAGGGAAATCACTCTCCTGAAGAATGTCGTTACGGTAAAAATTGGTTACCGGAACTTCTGCTGTAGGGATAAGGTATAAATCATCACCTGTGACATGGTACATTTGACCTTCTTTATCCGGTAAATTACCGGTGCCAAACCCTGAATCTTCATTGACCAACAGTGGTGGTTGAACTTCTTCATAGCCGGCTTTGGTATTTTCATCGAGAAAATAAGCAATCAATGCCCGTTGTAGTTTAGCGCCTTTGCCCCGGTACACCGGAAAACCGGCGCCGGTTATTTTAGTGCCCAATTCAAAGTCTATCAAACGGTACTTTTTGGCCAATTCCCAGTGAGGTAATGGCTGATCTTGTAATTTTGGGAAGTCTCCCTCGCGAAATACCTCTTCGTTATCATCTTCGGTGACTCCATCAGGAACCAAATCATGAGGTACATTGGGCATGGTGTATAGTAACTCGTTAAGCGATGTCTGAAGTTGCTCCGGTTTTTGGCTCAAGGTTTTCAGATGTTCTTTGAGCTCTGAAGTTTTGTTTTTAAGTTCATTAGCCTCTTCAGCTTTTCCTTGTTTAAACAGCATGCCAATATCTTTGGACAAACGGTTGAGTTCGGCCTTACTTTGTTCAAAAGCAGAAATAGCTTCTTTACGTTGATTGTTTAAATCAATGGCCTTATCCAGCATTGCTTCGGTGTTTTTAATCCCGCGTTTTGCATAGCCTTTTAAGATTTTATCTCTATTCTTCTGGATGTATTGTATCGTTAGCATACGGTTGTTGGTATTAGAAAATTGTATCTGACAAATTAAGTGATATTCTGTTTGATGTGCAAGAGGCTTTTGAGGTACATTGTCGTATAGCCATAAAAAAACCCATCAAAAACATTTGATGGGAATACTCAGTAGCGGGGATAGGACTCGAACCTATGACCTCCGGGTTATGAGCCCGGCGAGCTACCTGCTGCTCCACCCCGCGATATTGGTTTGCAAAGATAATGTATTTTTTTAAACTGACAACATGAAATTTAATATTTAGTTTTTCTTAGACAATCAGCTTAGTCTTGATATAATTGGTATTAGGGGGGTGGAAGAATTTAGAAGTGTATAAGTGATTTAAGTTAAACCTATTATACGCATATTTCAAGATGTATGTGTGGTGGTTTTTCGGTATCTTTGGTCTTGCAAAAAATAAATTATTTTTGTTGCATAAACCTGTTTTATGGAAATCGTCTATCTTGTTCTTGTAGGATTTATAGCCGGAATTATCAATACATTGGCGGGAGGTGGCTCAGTCCTGACCTTGCCGATGCTTATTTTTATGGGCTTACCACCGGCTATGGCCAATGGAACCAACAGGATAGGGGTGTTTGTCAACACTATTTTCGGCGTTTTTGGTTTTAAATCAAAAGGAGTTGCCATTGTAAAGCAGGGTTTTTATTGGGGATTGGCGGCCACTTTGGGCTCTGTCATAGGTGCGTTGTGGGCTGTTGACATCAAAGGAGAAACATTCAACACAATACTTGGTTTTGTTATTCTTTTTGTGGTTTTTATCACTGTTTTTAAACCTAAAGTCAGTACTCTTATAGCTGAACGTTTACACGGTAAATATTTTTGGTGGAGTATGCTGGCGTTTTTCTTTATTGGGATATTCGGTGGATTTATTCAAGCCGGTACCGGCTTTTTTATCTTATTGGTGTTGACTCAGATCAATCAACTGAATTTAGTCAAAAGTAATGCACTGAAATTGTTGATTGTTGCGGTCTATACGGTAGCCGCATTGGCTATTTTTATATACCATGGGCAAGTCAATTGGTATTACGGTTTGATATTAGCAACCGGACAGGCAGCCGGTGCATGGTTGGCCAGTCGTTGGTCAGTCAAGAAAGATGATGTTTGGATCAGAGGGTTTCTGGTCGTAGTAGCCATAGCCATGGCGGTCAAGCTTTGGTTCTTTTAATCAAACCGGACAATCTGTGAAGCTTAATCAATCCTTCAAATGGATTATTTTCCAAACCCGCGTAATTTGATTTCAGTCAATACTTTTTTGGTGTAGAGTGGAAAATCTGCGTTGAGAATCCAGGAGTAGTAACCGTGGTCATTGTTTAAAATCTCTACGACTTTTTTCCCTTTATACTTACCAAAAGAAAAGATCTCATCGTCATCGTCATCATACAGTATAAAGCCGGCAAAATCTGCACGGCCTCTGTGGGATGAAAATTCAGAGAGCATTTTGACATCGTTTTCCAAATCTTCATAGCGGTCAATCTGGGCTTTCAGAATGTCATAAGTGGCTTCAGTATCGGCAGCTGCGGAATGGGCATTTTCCAGCTCCTTATCGCAGTAAAATTTGAGCGCGGCACTCAGGGTACGTTGCTCTTTTTTATGAAAAATAGTTTGTACATCTACAGACACTCTGCCTTTCATGGAAAAATCCATGTCTGCTCTAAGCATTTCTTCGGCGAGAATAGGAATGTCAAATCTGTTGGAATTAAAGCCTGCCAAGTCTGCTCCTTTGATAAAGTCTCTTACCGTAGGAGCAAATGTTTTGAATGTGGGTTCATTGAGTACCATTTCATTGGTAATACCATGAATGGCACTGGCTTGGTAAGGGATCTCTATTTCAGGATTGATGCGCTGAGTCAGTCGCTCTTCACTACCGTCCGGGTTGACCTTGAGCATGGATATTTCCACTATGCGATCATTGGCAATATTCACACCGGTAGTTTCCAGATCAAAAAAGACGATAGGTTTGTTGAGATTGAGTTGCATAGAATTGATGTATTAATGCACAAATACGCGACCTTTCAGGAGCAGCAAAACATCTGTAGATGTACAGATAGTTGTTTGTTATTTGATAATTATTTTTCTGAATGTTTGGTAACCTTCTTGTTCTATTTTGACAAAATAAAGCCCACTGTTATTGATGCCACTCATGATGTGTGTCTCAGTGTCAGTAATATTGGTTTGGTATAACAATTTGCCGTCAGCACCAAAAATAGTCATACGGCCGGTGTTATATGGTGTAGTCAAGTCAAAATTACCGTTATTGACATTAGGGTATAGATTGATAGCGTTGTCAAATGTAACATCAGAAACATCTGAAGTGGTGTTGTGATGGAACACAAAAGGATCTTCTGAACCCATGACAGGAAGTTTGGATTCAGTGTTATTAGTGTTTTTGGCTTCGATATAATATTTAGTTGTATCTGTTTCTGAGATACCGGTTATCTGAGCAGTGTAAGTATTACCTGAACTCAAAGTCATATCTACTGTCTGCCATTCGCCATCATTGATGGAATAGTGTAGCTTAGGATACCCTGAAGCAAGGTTGACATCAGATCCGTAGGTATATACTTTTGCCTCAATATCAAAAGCGCTTTGGTAATCCACTAATCCATTGTACGGCGTATGTTTGATGTGTAGCATTTGTCTGTTTGCTACACCGTGGATACGACAGTGGACGGCATCTGTATTGTACCATCCTGTTGAGTAAACACCTACAATCTCATAACCGGGCATTGCTTCTTCATAGACAGCCAGAGCATCATCATCTAAGTTGCTACCGGACTGGGGAACATAGACTTTGTTATTGATGATAAACGAGTTGGTGTAGGGGTTAATATCCGAGCTGTTGAAATCCGCTGCCTGAACTCTGATAACTTCATAAGGATATCCCCATGAACAGTTTTGATTGGCAAAGAAATTGGCAATAGCTTCATAATCTTCATAGCGATAGTCGGACTCGGGAACCTGCGTGATGAGTATTTTATCTACATCCAGGAATTTACCCCAACAATCCACATGTTTGATATAATCATCCTGAGGGTCATTGGTCACAAAATAATTGTCGATACCGAGATAGTTCTGAAATTTAGCATCGATTTGTGCAGGTGTCATAGAAGTGTTTTCTTCATAGACCAAGTCTGTAGAGACAGCTGTACCATAGCCATCGCACATAAAATTACCCCCGGCGTGTGTCACATTCATACCATAGACATCTACACCGAGTTCTCCTCCCATTATGAAAGGAACGTTGTCATCATTAGGTCGTGGACGGTTGTAAGGGAAATCTACCATAGCGACTGTTTCCTCATTAATGACAATAGGCCATGGACTGTAATCTCTTGCCCACCACGAATTGGGATCCTGATGTATGAAAACGACATTAGACAAGTTGACTCCATTGGACTGGAATGTGTTGGTTACAGTGTTTTCTTCAGCGGCTCCCGCCACAAAAACGTAAAGGGTAACATCTTGTGAAACAGCACTGATCATACTCAACGGAATACCAAAGCCACCGTCATAAGCCACGATAGCCCCTTCCATGGATTCCCATTCTGCAATGGCTCTTATGTCACCAGTGGGAGCAGGAGTTTCATTAAACTTGTATTCTCTGGTTTGCATCAATGCACGTTCCTCATCACTAAGCTTATGTGTCAGATGATAAGTTTGTTGCGCATTGGCACTTAAAATAACAATAAAAAAGAGTTGAAATAGTAAACTGTTTTTATAAAAGAAGCGTTTCATAATAGATTAAATACTTAAGTTAATAAAGTGATGCAAATATACTTGTTTAGTCTTAAAAATAGTTGTTTAACTAATTTTTATTTCCGGAGTTTAACAATCTGATTGATGCCGTTTTTTAGAATAAAAAAAACCGCCTTAGACAGGCAGTTTTTATTGTTGTGACCGCAGAAGGACTCGAACCCTCAACCCTCAGAGCCGAAATCTGATATTCTATCCAATTGAACTATGCGGCCTTTTTACAGTTGTATTTCTGACGTTAGTTTTTGTAATGGTATAAAGCTCTTTGACTAATAATCCAGGAGCAATAACAAAGAATACTAACTCAATAGTGCTTTTACAATGCCGGAGATAGTCTTCCCATCTGCTTTACCGGCTAATTCTTTAGTAATCAAACCCATTAATTTACCCATATCTGCCATGCTTGTAGCGCCTATAGCTTTAGCTTTAGCTTCAACAAAAGCTTTGATTTCATCTACACTCATTTGTTTGGGTAAAAAAGTACTAATCACCTCGGCTTGTGCCAATTCGGGTTCGGCTAAATCATTTCTCCCCTGAGATTGGTAAGTTTCGGCACTTTCTTTGCGCTGTTTGACCAGTTTCTGCAAGAGTTTCAATTCTTGTTCTTCAGTAATGCCGTCACCTGAACCGCTGGTTTCTAAAAGTAATAATTCAGATTTGATGGCTCTTAGTGATTCTAAAGCAACCGTGTTTTTGTTGCGCATGGCTTCTTTCAGTTGCGCCATGACTTGTGCTTTTAAACTCATGATAATTTATTTTCGGGTACAAAAATAGCCATTCTTATAAAAAGAACAGCTATCTATGGGGGGATAAAATTAAGATTGTTGTAAATTCTTAGGGTTTAAGGTCTGTAACGTAAATCAAAACAACTTGTAATCAATGTGTTGTTACATTTACAGTCGTTACCTGACTAATCTACATTGTCATGTAAATAAGAATTATTAGTACGCAATTTAATATCGTCTTTGTTACCCGAAACACTGGTGCGTGAATGATTGGATTGAGAAGCGTGCTCATGATCGCTCAACTCTACATTCATACGTTTATAGGCCGGTTCTTTTTCGTATTCATCCACATTGTGAATTTCGTGCTTGAACTTATAGTTGTGTTGACGCAGATTTTGTTTACGTTGATCTGTGGTTCTTTTAAATTGTTCAATGGACATATTCAATGGCGATAAGGCTTCCTCTTCTCCGGCTGTTAAGTTATCGTACTGAAGTTGTTTTGATGGCTGTGGTGTTTGTGGTTCTTCTTTGGTTTTAACTTCAAATTGGAACATCTCATCTTCAGCACTGAACAAATCAGGGGTTTTTTGTTTTGGTTTTTTGACGCTGTATTGTTCCTCAGTATCATCTTCCAAAACATAGGTTGTTTCTCTAACCACTTCATCAGTTACATCTATAACCTCGTGTGTTTCTATGGTTTCAATGGTTTTATCCCGGCTGTCAGATGTTAAACTTTCCTCCGGAAATTCAAAGACCAGAGACATTTGTTTGCTGGTTGTCTCAGGCTTAGGCTCCATGTCTTCTTTGACTTCATGAACTATAAAGTCATGCTCAGTATGGGAAGACACATTGATCTCATCGTATAAGACGTCTATATTTTTGATGTCATCTGTAGTAGGAATAAGCCCGGATTCAGGGGTCTTGGTTTCTTCTTGTTCCAGATTGTGAATGATTATTTGCTCTACATCATCATTGTCAGTCTCATCAAAAGGGGTTGCCGATGTTTTGTCGTGATCGGCGTATTCTTCAAAATTGATCTCCAATTCCTGATTGTCTTCCAGGGTATGAATGATTTTTTTGACTTCGGTATTGGTTATTTTTTGTTGTTGACCGCTGGAAAAACCGGTTGCAATGATTGTCACAGCTATGGCGTCACCCAAGGTCTCATCATCACCCACACCCATAATGATGTTGACATCGTGACCCGCTTCCTGGTGGATATGGTCATTGATCTCACCTATTTCATCTATGGTGACCTCTTTGGTGCCGGAGACGATTAACAACAGTACATTTTTAGCACCGGTGATTTTATTGTCATTGAGTAATGGCGAATCCAAAGCATTGGTAATGGCTTCTACGGCACGGTTGTCACCTTGTGCCTCAGCTGACCCCATGATGGCTGTACCACTGTTGGATAATACAGTTTTGGCATCGTTGAGGTCAATATTGTGCTTGTAGTGATGTGTGATAACTTCTGCAATACCTTGGGCAGCAGTAGAAAGCACTTCGTCAGCTTTAGCAAAGCCGGATTTATAACCTAAATTGCCATAGACTTCCCTGAGTTTATTGTTGTTGATGATAATTAGTGAATCAACGTATTCTCTAAGCTTTTCAATCCCTTTTTTAGCTTGTTCAATACGTGATTTACCTTCAAATTCAAATGGCATTGTCACAATTCCCACGGTGAGCAAGGACAGTTCTTTGGCTGCTTTAGCGATGATGGGTGCAGCACCGGTTCCGGTTCCACCGCCCATACCTGCTGTGATAAATACCATCTTGGTTTCATGAGACAAGGCTTCCAGAACCACATCATAAGATTCTTCAGCGGCTTTGGCGCCTTTTTCGGGATTGGCACCTGCACCTAAACCTTCTGTAATTTCACTACCTATCTGAATTTTATTGGGGATAGGAGAGTTATCCAGTGCTTGTGCATCAGTATTGCAAATGACAAAATCTACGCCGGATATGTCTTGCTGGTACATGTAGTTGACAGCATTGCTGCCACCGCCACCTACACCGATGACTTTGATAGCATTGGACTTGTGTTTTGGCATTTCAAATGCGATGGGATTGATGTTGTTCTCGATCATGGGATGTGTGTTTTAATGTGTTTGTCTTTCTAACTTTCAGGTGTCTGACCACTACTCAACGTCTTCTAAAAAATTTTTGAGTTTTTCTGTGAACTTCTCAAAAAATCCTTTTTTGTTTTTCTTTTTTGTGATTTTTTCTTTTTTAGGTTTTTCCTCCGTGGTTGTGCTGGTTGTACTAACCGGTTTTTCCACTTTGGTTTTGTTTTTATAATCCAGGTTTTCTAAGCCGTTCATCAATAATCCTACAGACGTGGCGAAAATAGGACTTGATAATTCCTCGTCGGAATCATGTGCCAGATGTTCGTTGGGATAACCTATACGGGTATCCATGCCGGTAATATATTCCACGAGTTGCTTAAGGTGTTTGACCTGAGCCCCACCTCCGGTAATAACAATTCCTGCGATCAAACGGGCTTGTTTCGTGTTGTGACCGTATTTCTTAATCTCCTGATAGGCTTGTTCTATGATTTCGGTCACACGTGCATGAATGATTTTTGACAGGTTCTTGAGTGTAATCTCTTTGGGTTCGCGTCCGCGAAGTCCCGGGATAGAAACAATCTCACTGTCTTTATTTTCGGCAGGCCATGCAGATCCAAATTTGATTTTTAACAGTTCAGCCTGTTTCTCTATAATAGAACACCCCTCTTTGATGTCATTAGTGATGACATTACCGCCAAAAGGAATAACCGCTGTATGACGGATGATACCGTCTTTGAAAATGGCTAAATCTGTGGTACCGCCACCTATATCAATCAAGGCTACACCGGCTTCTTTTTCTTCTTTACTCAAGACGGCTTCGGCTGAGGCCAATGGTTCTAAGGTGATGTTAGCCAAGTTTAGCCCTGCATTGGTAATACAACGACCTATGTTTTTGATGCTGGCTATTTGCCCAACGACGACATGGAAATTGGCTTCCAATCGTCCGCCATACATGCCTATGGGTTCCATGATGTTAGGCTCACTGTCTATTTTAAACTCCTGCGGAATCACGTGAATAATTTCTTCACCGGGCATCATTCCGAGTTTTTTGACCTGAGACTCCAGGTTTTCGATATCTTCCTCGTCTATGACCGATTCCGGATTGGGTCTGGTGATATAGTCGCTGTGGTGTAAACTTCTGATATGTTGACCGGCAATACCTACAGTCACTTCGTCAATTTTAACCCCCGATGAAGCTTCGGCTTCTTCTATGGCTTGTTGAATGGATTGTATGGTTTGTGTAATGTTGGTCACGACACCACGTTTGACCCCAACACTTTTGGAACGCCCGTAACCTACGACTTCGATTTTTCCGTAGTCGTTTTTTCTACCGATGATGGCTACAATTTTGGTAGTTCCTATATCCAGTCCTACAGCGATATTTGCGTTTTCCATGATTTGTTTATTTATGAAGTTGTAATGCCGGTTAAGAACATACAACTTGTTTATTGTATTTGATATTCAGTAATTTATATTTTTTTAATTGGTCTTCATGCCACATTCTTTTGTAAAAAATCTTTAATTTATTGAACTTGACGTCAATATTCTCAGCTTTTCCAAATAGAATCTGATGCCGGCCTATTCTCGTGTCAATCAGGAAATCCCCATTGTTCAATCTTTTGATCCCTACGACTTGTTTCGCGTAAAAATCATCATGCTTGATATAATCGATGATCTTAAATGCCGCTTCTTGTTCAATGCTCGTATTCACGCCTTCCAACAGCATGACTCTGGCAGAATGATACGGTGATACCGGCATCAATTTGCCGTTCTCATCCATGTATTGATGCCCTTTCTTTGTCGTCAGGCGAGCAATAGGTTTTTTTTGTTTGATATCTATAAACAGTTGACCTTTGGGAGACAAATAAATCTCAGCATTTTTGACCATCGGGTTTTTTTTGACCTGATCTTCTATCGCGTGTAAATTTATGGTTGAATTCAACTGGTTCAAAGGGTCGCCGGTATTTTGTATCAACAAGTTACTAACCGCTTCTTTAGTAGTCATTCCGGTATCTTCACCCACAAAATTGATGGTCATCGTCTGTATTCTGCGGGCATTGTGTTTGGATTGGGCAAAACCATACAAGAGCCCGATAATTATCGGAATCAACGGCAACAATATGTATTTTAACCATTTACGCATGTCTTGTCGGTTTTAAATGTTCTGTAACTTCGATAATCATTTCGCCTATATCACCGGCGCCTGCCATGACGATAATCCTGTTGGAATCGCCAGCCACTGTTTTCAGTAGTTGACCTGGCGTAATCAATTGAGTCGTTTGTTGTATGTTTTTTATGTCTTTGGCCAATGCTTGTGATGTAATGCCTTCTACCGGATGCTCTCTGGCAGCATAAATAGGCAGCATATAGATGTTGTCAAATTGGCTCAATATAGCCACAAAACCATCCCAAAAATCTTTGGTGCGGGAGTAAGTGTGCGGCTGAAAATAAATACTGATTTGATCTTCGGGATATAGTGCCCTTACCGTATTGTATAGCGCTTTTAATTCTGTAGGGTGATGGGCGTAATCATCAATCAAAACTCTCTCATCGGTTTTAATCCTGTACGTAAACCTTCTGGCAATACCTTTGAAAGTGGCTAAAGCCTTTTTGATTTGTGTCATAGAAACCCCAATGCTATCCGCCAGTGAAATGGCGGCTAAAGTATTAATAATGTTATGTCTACCGGGTAATGTAATCCGTATGTTATTGCATGTAGCATTGGGGGTTTTGACATCAAAGCTGTAAATCCCATCCTTTATGCTGATGTTGAGTGCAGCATAATCATCCGTCGTCTCAAAGCCAAATGTTTTTCCGGATATCGGGGCGTTATGATGTGTGAAGACCTGGGTTTTCACCTGTGCGGCAAATTGTTTAAAGCCTTCAATAAATTCTTCTTGTGTTTGATAGATGTCGAGGTGATCGGCATCGGTGGCAGTGATACAGGCATATTCCGGATGTAACTGTAAAAACGAACGGTCGTATTCATCAGCCTCTACGACGGTATATTCACTGCCGTTCAGAATAAGATTGGTATTGTAATTCTCTGCAATACCTCCCAGAAAACCGGATGCTTTGATGCCACTGTCATAAAGTATGTGGGCTAATATGGCAGAAGTGGTTGTTTTACCATGTGTCCCAGCTACGGCAAGACAAATACTTTCGTCGGTTACCATGGCCAGTAGTTGAGCTCTTTTGATGACTTTATAATCATTGGACATTAAATAATCCAACTCTTCGTGTTCTTCGCGTTTTATGGCGGGGGTATAAACAATTAAAGTTGTGGTTTTGTCTAAAGCCTGCGCTTTAAGCCGTTCTATATCAATGTTAAAATATACGTCAATGCCTTTGTCTTCCAGGCGCTTGGTGATAGGAGATGCTGTTTTATCATACCCCCATACTTTTTTACCCATATGGTCGAGGTATAGGGCAAGATTGCTCATGCCAATACCGCCAATACCGATAAAATAGATGTTATGTAGGTTTGATAAATTCATTTATAGTTTGCGTTTGATGAGTTTTACAGCTTCGTCTGCTATGGTCTTAGTGGCATCCGGTAGTGCCAATACTTTGATGTTTTCCCCTAATATTTGATTTTTGTCGTCAATTAATTGTGTAAATACGTCTTTGAACGTCGCTTTGTCTGATTCTTTAAGCATCAATGCCGCTTGTTTGGAAACAATGGCTTGTGCATTTTTGGTTTGATGATCTTCAGCCACATTAGGCGATGGAATAAACAATACCGGTTTACCTACGATGCATAATTCTGAAATACTTCCTGCACCTGCTCGGCTGATGATAAAATCCGCTCCGGCATAGGCTAAATCCATACGGTTGAGAAAAGCATGGGTTTGAATGCCTGTGTTCTGATCGTATTTCTTATACTCGTCATAGTATAATTTACCCGTTTGCCAGATGACTTGTACATTATTAGTTTCAAACAGCGGAAGGTGTTCTTCAATGATCGTGTTTATCATCCGCGCACCCAGACTTCCACCAATGACTAAAAGTGTTTTCTTTTGCGCATCTAAGTTGAAAAAGTCTATGGCCTCTGAACGTTTAGTATTAATGTCTAATAGATCCTGACGTACCGGATTGCCGGTTTTGATAAGTTTATCAGCCGGAAAAAATGCCTCTAAATTGTCATAAGCCACACATATTTTAAGTGCTTTTTTAGCTAAAAACTTATTGGTGATTCC
>PDQD01000074.1 GCA_002747695.1 Flavobacteriia bacterium | reverse complement strand
CCGGAAACAGGGGAATATGTCTTGCCAATTCGGGCATATAGCAACTTGATATAATCGTAAATCTCTGTACTTGTCCCAACCGTGGATCGGGCATTACTGGTATTGACTTTTTGTTCTATAGCAATTGCCGGGGAGATTCCTTTGATATAATCTACTTTGGGTTTATCGAGTTTACCCATAAACTGTCTGGCATAGGCAGATAAGCTCTCTACATAACGCCTTTGACCTTCAGCATATAGTGTGTCAAACGCTAGACTGGACTTACCGGAACCGGATAATCCCGTAATCACCACCAGTTTGTTTCTGGGGATGGCAACGTCTATATTTTTTAGGTTGTGCATAGACGCCCCTTTGATTAAGATATACCGTTTAGAATCTAATTGATTTAAGTCTTTTGCCATAAAAAAAGATAAGACAACAAAGGTAAAAGTTTCGCTAAGAATCCAAAAGGAAATATTCTAAAATCAAGTTTGAAATAAAAAGGCTAAAAAAAGTTGTGTTTGATGTTATCTGGTAAATACCCAATCGGTATCCGATGATAAACTTTCATCGAAAGCATAACCTTCTGTATTAAAAGTTTTGAGGTCTTCTACATTGGTTATTTGGTGGTCAATCGCAAAACGGGTCATCAATCCACGAGCTTTTTTACCGTAAAAGCTGATAAACTTGAGTTTTCCATTTTTATAATCCTTAAAAACCGGCGTAATAACCGTGGTTTTGAGCAGGTCTTCTTTGATGACATTATAATACTCCTGACTGGCGAGGTTAACCACAACTTCTTGAGCGGATAATTCTTCGTTGAGTTTATCCGTAATTTGAGTATCCCAATACTCATAGAGGTTTTTGTGGTGTTCTGTTTTTAACTCTGTTCCCATCTCTAACCTGTAGGGCTTTATGGGGTCGAATGGTTTTAACAGTCCGAATTGTCCGGATAAGATTCGGACGGTATTCTGGAGGTAATCCCAATGTTTTTTGTCGATAGTATAAGCGTCTAAACCTACATAGACATCTCCTTTAAAGGCAAAGACAGATGGTCTTTCATCAGCTTTGTCCCATTCCTGATTGCGTTGCCAGTTGAGGTCTGCCAACCGGTCTGAAATAGACATCAGCTTTTTTAAGTCGGTAGGAGACTTGTCTTTGAGAGCGTTATTCAGAAAATCTGCTTGTGTTCTGAAATACAATTCAGAAGTTCTGTCTGTGGGCAAATGGGATTTAAAATCTAATGTTTTGGCAGGTGATAGTAATATTTTCATATCCGGTAGGTTTTTAAACAGAATGTTTCTGGGTGGTTTACACAAGTCTATTCATCTTTTTTGTCATCATCATCTTTTGAGGTTTTATTCCAAACTTTAATCTTATCATCCATAGTCAATCCCTCTACTATTTCCACATTAATACCGTCTGAAATACCCAGTTTGATGTTTGTCTTTTCAAATTTATTATCCCCGTTTTGAATTTCTACATATGGGGTGTCGTCTTCTATATTATAACGTATCAAAGACTCTTTGATGGCCATGATTGAGTCTTTTTTCTCCAGAACGATATTGGCATTGGCACTGTAATTAGCGCGTATTTTATAGTCACCGGAGGTATCTACATCAGCTTTGATTTTAAACTGTACAGCTCCTGATTCTTCGGTCCCTTTGGGGGCTACAAAGGTAAGAACTGCAGGGAATTTGGTTTCCTGATAGGCGCCGAGGTCTATTTCTATTTCGGTTCCGGTTTGTAATTTACCAACCTCTGCTTCATCGACTTTACCTTCAAAAATCATTTTATTCATATCTGCAACCGTTGCAATAGTTGTTCCCGGACTGAAAGTATTACTTTCTATCACAGACATACCTTCTCTGACCGGAATTTCAAGTATTGTTCCTGTAATTTCTGCACGTACATTGGTATTGGCAACATTTCCCAAACCTGATGCAGTCCCTTTTTTGACAATTTGTAATTGTCTGAGAGCTGTATTATACTGTTCTTCTGCGGTATTAAAATTGAGTTGGACATTTTCAAATTCCTGTTGGGCAATAACCCCTTTCTCATACAGCATTTTATTTCTGTTGTACAATACCTTTGCATTGTCAAATTGAAGCTTGGCATTGGTTACAGAGCTTTGAGCATTATTAAGCGACTGTACATTGGGGACAACCCTTATTTTGGCTATCAGATCTCCTTTTTTGACAGTTTCACCTTCTTCAACATATATTTTCTCTAAAATACCCGAAATACGCGGTTTGATTTCTATTTCCTCCAAAGGAATAACCTTGCCGGTAGCCACAGATTTCTTGACTATACTGGTCGTAAATGGCGTATCAGTGTCATATTTAATCCCTGATTTATTATTCTTTTTTCCAAACCATATTAAAACTACTATTAAAGCTAATGCTAATACGGAAAATAAAATAATTTTCTTCATGTCTGTGATTGTTTTATTGTTTGTTTATTATTCTTTATATTTTTCTCTACATATTATCCACTGCTCACTACCCACTACTCACTTTTATCGGCTTTTAGCTTTTAGCAACTACCCACTGCTTATTTCACACTGCACACTGCCTACTACCCACTGCCTACTACCTACTACCTACTGCCCACTACCTACTCATCCCTCAACGCGTCAATTGGTTTTACGTTGGTAGCAATGGTTGCCGGAATTAAGCCTATCAATGTCCCCAACAAGACTAAGATAAATACGGCTATCAATATGATAGGAATATTTACCGTAGGGTTGGTCAGCCATTGATTTTCCCCGTTGACTGCAGAGGAGTGATCTATAATAAATAAGACTACACCGCCCAAAATGATACCAATGGCACCGGCTATACTTGTCAGGAATATGGATTCCAGTACGATTTGTCCTCTTATTTCAGCAGGTTTAGCGCCTAATGCCCGTCTTATACCTATTTCTTTGGTACGTTCCTTCACCGTGATTAACAGAATATTTCCAATGGCAAAGACACCGGCTATCAATGTAGATATACCTACAAACCAGGTAAGAAACTTAAAGCCTTTCAAAAACCCGAAGAAACGTTTGATAAAACTGCCCAAATTAAAACTGCCAAATGCCCGTTCGTCATCAGGGTGTACGTTGTAGATGTTTTTAAGTAATAATTTGACATCAGTCTCTATTTGCTTGATATCGTATTGATCTTCTCCGGTTACGACTAACCAGCCTATTTTATTACCCTTATTGTATACAGTCTGAAAGGTTTTAAACGGGATATGGATACTTCCTTGCGGTCCACCGCCTTGATTACCCTGTTTATACATCCCCACGACCAAAAAACTAATACCGTTAATGTCAACATACTGACCTACGGGATTTTCATTTTCTTCAAAAAGACGTTTGGCTACATCCTTTTCTATCACGCATACTTTTCTTTTCTCGTTGATATCTTTTGTGTTGATGAATCGCCCGTAAACCAGATTCTTTTTCTGTATTTTATCAAAGAGCGGGTAATCTCCAAAGACACCAACGTTGACAGTTTTAATGCCTTTGACAACGAGACTTTGTTTGTTTAATCTCGGGACTACGTATTTTACGCCTTTGATATTTTCTTTAATGGCATCCACATCAGAAAGTTTCATGCTGAATGTACGTCCTTTTTGGAATCCTTTAAACGGTTTTGAAGTGCTTTGGGTCCATACAAAAACAGAATTGGTGGCAAAATCACCAAGCAGTCGTTTAAAGTTGTTTTCAAAACCTCTGGAAACCCCTAATAAAGCTACCAAAAGCAATACACCCCACATCACCCCAAAAATGGTGATAATCGTTCTGAATTGGTTTTGTTTGATTCCTTCAAAAATCTCCTGCCAAGTATCTCTATCAAAAATAAATTTTAACATCTTTTCAAATTTTTAATTGGCATTCAGTGCTTCAATAGGTTTTATTCTTGCTGCTTTACGCGCCGGAAAATAACCGGCCATTAATCCGGCTAAGACTAATAGAATTGTGGCAAATATGATACTTCCGGTACTTACAGATGCGTTGGTGATAAAGTAGTCTTCCAGTTTTGGAGACAGCCATTTAATCAATCCAACCCCTAGGAGTAACCCACTATAACCGGCTAAAAGCGTGATAAACAATGTTTCTTGCAGAATCATCCCCACTATAGAAGACGGTGTTGCTCCCAGGGCTTTTCTAACCCCTAACTCTCTGGTTCTTTCTTTGACCACAAATACCATGATGTTACTCACACCTATCATTCCGGCTATCAATGTGCCAAAGGCAATGATAAATACGACCAGATTAATCCCAAACATCAATACGCCCACCTGACTATTGGCTTCTGCCATATTAAAAACCCTAATCCCCGAAGCATCCCGCGGATGTACATTGTTTTTTTGTCTTAAAGCTTGCTGTACTTCTTTACCAAAGGCTAAAGCCTGTTTATTATTAAACTCAGGATTATAGGTGAGCTTGATACTGTTGATATAATCATTGTTTCCATACATGCCCTGGAGTGTGGAAATTGGGACGTAAACCGCTTGTTCTTCCCTGTCACCACCTTCGTCTTTAAAGACCCCGATGACTTTATAATTAAAACCATCAATATTGATGAGCTTATTTAAAGGGCTTTTGCCTTGAAATAAGTCTTTGTATATCTTGTAGCCGATAACGGCAACTTTGTCCCGTCTGTTGATGTCAGAGAAGTTGATGTAACGACCCGATACTATTTCATTGTTATCAATAAAACGGTTATCAGGAAATACACCCTGAATACTGTAGAAATCAGTTTCACCTCTGTAAATAGTTTTTAGAAAGGTTTCTTTGGAAGCGCTGATGTATTGAATTTTCTTCCCAAATTCTTTTTTTACAAAGCTGTAATCAGAGTTTTTTAATCTGACTTGTCTGCCCACCTGAAAACCTTTGTAAGCTTTGGAAGTTTTTCCGGTAAATACATAAATGACATTGTCAGCGTTACGATTAAATTGTTTTTTAAACGTATTCTGTAAGCCATTGCCTATACCAAATAACAAAGTGAATAATAAGATGGCAAATGCCACAGAAAAACCGGTCAAGATAGTTCTCAACTTATTTTTTCCTATGGATTCAAATATTTCCCGCCAGCGATCTAGGTCAAACATTGGTTGTTTATTATTCGTTGTTTAGTGTTATGTTTTCGGGGGTTCAGTTTTTTCTTCTTTATTTTCTGCGTTCGTCACGGGTAATAATACCATCTTTTAGACGGATAATTCTATGGGTTTGTTCAGCGATGTCTTCTTCGTGTGTAATGACAATCACAGTCATCCCTTCATTATTAATATCTTTAAGTAATTGCATTACACCCAGTGAAGTTGCAGAGTCCAATGCTCCGGTAGGCTCATCAGCGAGGATAACCTTAGGATTACCCACCAAAGCCCTGGCTATTGCCACTCTTTGTTTCTGCCCTCCGGACAACTCATTGGGTAAATGCTTAGCCCATTCTTTGAGTTCTACTTTGTCGAGGTATTGCAAAGCGCGCTTGTTGCGCTCACTTCTGCTCATTTTTTGATAATATAAAGGTAAGGCCACATTTTCCTGAGCGTTTTTGTAATTAATCAGGTTAAACGATTGAAATACAAAACCTAAAAATTTATTTCTCAATATGGCAGCTTTCTTCTCATTCATGTTTTCAATGAGTTCGTCATTGAGTTTATAAATGCCCTCATCGTGGGTGTCAAGTAAACCAATAATATTCAGCAATGTAGATTTTCCCGAACCTGAAGCCCCCATGATAGATACAAATTCACCTCTTTTGATCTCCAGATCCAATCCTTTAAGCACATGCAGTGAACTCTTACCCATAGGATAAGATTTATGCAAATTTTTAATGTAGATCATTGTATCTTCTTGTGGCATATTGATTGGTTTTAGGTCAAAATACTTACTTTTGAAGCATGATTGAGGTTAAAAATCCGGTAGTGCTATTTGATGATGTCTGCGTTTTATGCAGTGCTTCTGTCAAATTTTTGCTCAAACATAACCGCTCTCAATCTTTGTTATTTACTTCACTCCAATCTGACGTGGCAAAAGAGATTTTGTTACATCATCCTGAAAAAAAAATAAAAAAAGATAGTCTGTTGTTTTATGACAATGGGCAGCTATACGCTCAATCTACGGCAGTGTTGAGAATTGTTAGTCATTTAAGTCCGGGATGGCAGTTGTTTAAAATTTTTTGGATTTTACCGCCATTTATCAGGGACTATATGTATCATATTGTAGCTGTAAACCGGTATCGTTGGTTTGGGAAAAGTGAGACTTGTTTTGTCCCGGATGTTAATCAAAGAGGGCGTTTTTTATAAAAAAAACAACCATTCGACGGTGACAAATGGTTGTTTTATTGAAGTGACTGCGACAGGATTCAAACCTGTAACCTTCTGAGCCGTAATCAGATGCGCTATTCAGTTGCGCCACGCAGCCTTGTTTAAGAGGGTGCAAATATATAGTGTATAAATAACATATGCAAATTAAACTAATTCTGCTGACAATCCCTTTTGCAATAATTTACTGCAACGGGGTTTTAAATCGGTAAAACTTCCGGTTTTTACTGTAGCTTTACCTTTATAGTGAACAAGCATGGTACATTGTTCGGCTTGTATCAAATCGTGTTCACATATATCCATAAGAGCATCAATGACAAAGTCAAAAGTATTCACATCATCATTGAATAAAATTATTTCATGTTTTTGACTCAAATCTTCTTTGGGGTTCAGAAGTTCTTTGATTTTTTCTTTGGTAGACATAGTATGTTGTTTTTAGATGTGTTTTCGAGTACAATATTATAAAAAATATTAGTTAATCAGCAAGTTTTTATGATATTTGATTAAGTCATCTATTGGTCTTTGGATAACATCTTTTAATTGTATCTCATAGTGCTGAGCGACTTCTTTCAGAATAGGATAAAAATAATGGGCAATTGATCCTATAAAATAAACAGGAACTTCCTTGGCTTTGGGATAGGGTAGTATTCTCAAGTCAAAGAATTCATTAAAACCATGACGTAGGACGTCATGTATATAGCTGTTGTCTTTGTGGTCAAACATTATTTTTGCAAAATCACCTAAATAAGTATTAGGGGCTTCTTCTTTGTAAATATGATGCTTGATATTGTCCGGATCCAAATCATATTTTTCTTCAAAGTCTTTAGCTACCTCATCGGGCATTTTTTTGTAAAAATAATCCCTGATCAATTGTTTTCCAAAGTAATTAGCACTGGCTTCGTCCATCAACATATAACCCAAAGACAAGACATTTTGGTGCATATCTTTACCATCGTAGTAACATGAGTTTGAGCCGGTTCCTAAGATACATACGATGGACTCTTTGCCTCCTGAGGCGGCATATACAGCAGCCAACATGTCTTCTTCCACGATAACCCGGGCTTTTGTAAAGATATTTCCAATAACATCTTTTAAAAACTGTCTGTTTTTAATCGTGCCACAACCGGCACCGTAAAAATATACATGAGTGACATTGTCTTTAGGGGCGGAGAGCTGTTGATTACTCACTATACGCTCGTTAAGCGTCCGGGCATCAATGATGGCCGGATTGATACCGGGTGTGCGTGTTCTGAACAGTTCTTTACCATGATTGTCAAGGGCTACCCAATCTGCTTTTGTGGAGCCGCCGTCTGCTATTAATATCATAAGTTCTTGAATTGAAGGAATGCACAAATTTAAGTATTAAAAACAAAGAATCAATAAAACAATAATGACTTTTTCTTAACTCAAGAAAAAGTCATTATTGCTTAGTATTATATAGCTATTATTAATGTAGCGTTACCAATATTTGGTTTATTCCCAATCCGGCATATTTGCTCCAGCAAATAATTGTTCTCTATCGTTTCCGTCTAATTCTGCTTTGTAGATATAATTGGTTGAAACACCATCATTTGAGGTGTTGACAAAAATGATATGCGCTTCATCCGGAGAAAATCTTGGGTCTAAATCATTTGTACCATCTTCTTTGTCTTCTGAAAGATCAGTGGATGTTTGGTCATTGAAGTTATAAAGGAATATACGACTGTCTAATTGTCGGTAGTTTTCAGCTTCAAACTCACTTACATCATGAGAATATAATAAGTAGGTGTTTTCAATAGATATATTGATACCACCATAACCACCTACACCATTTTGTACAATTGTATCCAATATATTTCCATCCATATCAATAGTAAAGATAGAAGTGTTATAGCCATCAATATTATTGGTTTTAAGAGCAATCATGCTGCCGTCATAACTCCAGTCACATTCTGTGATATAATTACCGTCAGTCGTTTGGTATATCATTTCTAGTCCGGTACCATCTTTATTAATTTTGTAAAGCTTGTCAAAATTAGGATAAATCAATTGGCTACCATCGGAAGACCATGAAAAGTCTAATTCATTTTCTCTAAAGCCTTTTAAGGGTACATCATTTGTCACTTGATATACATCGGCTCCATTGGGCTTCATAGTGAAAATATGGGTTTCAGAATCCTCAGTTCTTAAATAGGCGATTAGACCTATTGCCGGATTTTTTCTTGGTCGCCATGAATTGAATGCATTAGAAGTTAAAACAACTTCTTCGTCTGCACCATCTTGTACGCCATCAGAGGAGTAAATAACATAATTTCCTCCTGCATTTTTCACATAATAATATCTGTTATTAGGGAAAAAGGTGGTTTCAAAAGTGTTTACAGTTGTAAGAACATCTTCGTGGAATCCGTCATTTACACTGACTTGCCAGAAGTATTTAACGCCATAATCTAAATTGTTAATGGTGAAAATAGTATCACTGATTTCTTCAAAGGTAAGGGTATCATCATTTTGATCGTTTCTGATGATCACGCCATAAATAAGTTCATCATCATCAGGGTCAACGGCTTTACTCCACACAAGTTCTACTTCTAATGGTAATCCCGTAGTTTCATCTTCAGGAGAGAGTAGCGTAGGTGCAAGGGGTGCTTTGTTAAGTGCATCTGACAGCTCCAATTCAAAAATAACATTGACTGAGGCATCACCTGTAACACTGATAGGCTCAAAGCCAGCCAAGTAGTCTTCTTTTTCAGCTGAGATAGAATAATCACCGGCAGGAACTTCTTCCATGGTGAAATAACCATCTTCGTCAGTGAATACTGAATTGTTGGTTGGGCTTATAGTGACTTTTGAGTTGGCCAAAGGAACAAAAGTATTGGCTTCAACTACTCGTCCCGTGATAGTGCCAGTTTGTATAAAATCAATTTTGTCTTCAGAACAAGAAATTATGAAGAGTATGCTTAATGAGTATATAATCCATTTAATCGTTTTCATGTTTTCGCGTATTTTTAAGGTTTACTAAAATAAATATTTATCCCAACACCAAATTTCCAGTAACTGTCATTGTATTTTCCTATTACAATATCATCTAATTTGTCAGTACTTAAAAGGTCTTGTTCTCCAAAAACTCTTAGACAGATATTTTTGTTAGGCATATACTCCATGCCCAGACCATATTGAGCTTTAAAATAAATATTGCTGATTTTTTTATGTGTCAATGCACCTACACCGGCATAGACAAAGGGGGTTAATTTATCTTTAGGTAAAAAGGTGTATTCTACATTAGAACTTAAAGAGGTAAAGCTTTTTTTGAATACATCTTCATTACTCAAGGATAATAATCCGATAGATTGAGAAATGCTGAGAGCAGGATCCCCAAAGAAGTATTTTATGGTAGCTTCTCCTCCGATATTGACTTTAGAGTTGTTGTAGTCTCCACTAAAAAGTGCTCCAAAAGCATTGACTGATCCGCTAATTTTTCCACGGTAATCAAGTTTTTTTCTGTTGAGAAGCGCTGTGTCATCAGCTTCTTTTTTCTCGTTGTTATATGCTTCTAAGACAGTGGCAATGTCAGTGGTGTCGTCTTTTTTTGCAGCCCATAAATTATCTTCAATACCTTCCAAAATCAAAGATTCAACAGCTTTTTCAATGGCGTCTTTGACGGCTAATTGAGCCGGTTCATTCTGACTTACACCTGTTTCAAATTCCAATAAACGTTTGGCTTTCACATATCTAAATAGATTGACATCTAAGGCCTGAGAAAGAATAGTTTTGGATATGTAAACCGTTTTAAGGATTTTACCGGTAGAAGTGGATACAGCTCTTAGATAAATGGTAATACGATCTTCACGGTATTGATTGGAAGCACCTGCACCAAAATATCTAGCTCCAAAACCTCCGGTAATGATGTTAGAATCGTAGGAAATAATTCCTCCTTCCAATAGAATTCCGGCAAAAAGGAGCGGTGGAAGATCCGGTGCTGTAACTGTTTTGTTTTTTTGACTTTCTTCTTGCCTTGTGGCTCTGATGATTTGTCTCTCATTGAGGAGATTGCTGATGTTTTCACGCTCAATAGGAATAAACCATTTAGAATCCTCCAAAGCTTTGATCAATATTGTAGTGGCACCTTGAGTAACAGCAGTACTGTAAGAAACACCTGCTTCTACTTGTTTATATTGCCCTGTTTGATCTTTAAATTTGTAAACTCCAACTACGATAGGAACCTCGGGTTGTATATCTTTTAAATAGTTAAAGCCATTGGTCTTTTCACCAAAACGAGCTTTCTGAATCTGAATAGGCTGGTTAAGATAAGCAGCACATCCCGTCATCAATACACTCGTAAATAGTGATAAAATAACATATAGGTATGATTTCATAATTGCTTTATTTTTCTTTTGTTAGATTTAATTTATCAATTTGGAACAATGATTTGTGTTTGTTCTCCCGTATTTGTGTCAAAGATGTCTATATTCAGTCCTCCAACAGTTGGTGTTATATCAACCACAAGGGATCCAAAAGAATATGTCCCGACTGTCAAATTGGCTTCACCGTATTCTTGCTGGAATAAATCCCTGGATAATTGGTTTAACAATTGTCTGTTTAAGGATTCAGTAAATTGATCCAATTCTGATTTACCGTCAGGCATTTTATAACTTTCTTGATAATCATTTTGAGCATCGGCATTGGAAAGTAACCAGCCGGCATTATATGGATTTCCACCGATAAAGGACGGGTTAATAGGCTTGTAAACAATCTGTTGACTGTATAAACAAGAAACAAACAAAAAGAGTGTTATGGTAAAAATCGATTTCATGTTTAAAATTTTTTAGTTCTTAATTTATAAAATTCACGTTGTTTATGATACTTGTTGAGCAACTTAAATACATGTTGAGCCATATGGTCTAAATATTCCTCATTAGGTTGCGCATTGAATACAAATATACGTTTATTATCAGCAATAACTTCTATTTCACTATTTCTTCCACCGAATAAGGGTTTCTCATTAATAATTGTATTGAAGGGAAATTTCACTTCGTTTATTCTGTAAACTCCTTGAAGTTTTTCACTAAAATCCCTACCTAGTTTTGTAATAGCATTATCAAGGATTAATCCGGTTAAAACCGGGTCAGAAGAAACTGTATTTGCAGTCTTCTGTTGGGGTTCATATGTTTTGTTTGTAATGGTTAGTGTATCCTTTGCTATTGTCATGGAATCTCTTTTGATATAGAGAAAAACTTTAAGCGAACTATTAGATTCTAAATTTACAGTAGAGGAGGAGAGTATTTTGTTTTCTTCAGGATCTAAAGCAAAAAGCCCAGATTGAACATTTTTTGAAAGATTCCCTGATTGTGTTTGTTTGAGATTGAGAATACTATAGCTAAGATTATCTTGATAGGTTTTTGTTTCATTTAAGACCGTGGCATATACTGTTGCAAATTTATCCTTTTGGACTACTTTTATTTTAGCCGTAACACCTTCACTTTGCTGGTTTTCGTGTTGTGCAAAACTAGTGAGATGAAAAAATAATAATAAAAGCAGTATTGCATTGCTACCACACCTCTTAATCATAACCTAGAAATTTTTTATTACCAATGATTGATTGTTTGTGTTTTGAATTATTTTAATAGATTCTGATAACGAATTTTGACCAAAGACCTGCAAACTGTTAAAGTCACCGTTTTGTATCACTGAGACATCAGATGGGTTTGAGTTGTAATAAGCACTCATTTCATAAGTGTTATAATCTCCGTTTTGAATGACTTTATTAGATTGTTCTGCATTATTGGATTTGATACTTGATATATTGTAATTCCCATTTTGATATATCTCTGTCGTAACTAAGTAATCTTGTTGATAAGGGGATAATACGGTATTAGGAACAGTTACTTCAGATGATGATAAGTCAACATTATTAAAATAACCATTAATGGCATTGGAATTGCTGTCAGTTAAATCCTGAGCCTGTACAAGACTGCAGAAAAAAAGTACTGATATAAATAATAGAATTTGTTTCATGCTATAAAATTACTAAAAAAGAGGGAACTATCGTCCCCTCTTTTATAATTATTTTCAAATAATTAGTTAGATTGGTTGACGATAGAAACGTTACCAATACCAGTTTGGACGATATTACTCATGTGTAAGTCACCAAATTGTACAGTTTCAGCATAGTTCAAAAGACCTAGTTGATCTGTAGTTGCAAAGTTCAATACTCCAGTTTGTTCTACTGAACTTATGTTGAAGATACCATCTTGAGTAGTTGCAGCATAGTTAGCTACACCAAATTGATCAACGAAACTGAAGTTAAGTAATCCTGATTGGAATACTTCAGCATAGTTAAGATCAAATACTTGAGAAACACTACTGTAGTTAGCATCACCTAGTTGAGCAACATAAGCTTCGTTACCGAAACCTAATTGTTCAATCATACTAGTGTTTAGGTCACCCCATTGAGTAGTAGTTGCAATGTTTTCAGCACCAAGTTGATCTGTAACAGCAAGGTTTTCTAAACCTATTTGGTTAGTAGAACTATAGTTGTCTTCACCAACTTGAGTTTGTACAGAAATGTTATCTTCACCTTCTTGGATAACATAAGCATAGTTTCTGTCACCTAATTGGTCTTGTAAAGCTATATTGTTCATAGAGTAAAATAAACCTTGATCAATAACAGCAACATTCTCCATACCTTCTTGGATTTGAAGAGCTGTGTTGAAACCACCTAGAGAAATGTCATTTTGGTAGATAGTAGCCCAGTTTCCTTCACCCGCTTGAAGTTGAGTAGCTGAGTTTCCTATTTCTCCTTGATAAACAGAAGCAACATTGTCAGATCCTGCTTGCAATTGGAATGAAGCATTGAATAAACCAAGTTGAGATGCATAAGCAAAGTTACCTGGCATACCATCAAATAATGAAGATTGATACTGCTCAGCAACGTTAGCTAAACCAGTTTGATAGATGTAAGCTTCGTTGTTGTCATACAATTGTCCTTGAACAGCAACGTTAAAGTCACCATCTTGAGACACCATAGCATAGTTGTTTTCAGCCCATCCTAAACCTTGAACTTGAGTAGATGAGTTGAAAGTACCCATTTGATCAGTTTCGGCAATGTTTGAGTTACCAAACTGACCTACAGTTGCAGTGTTGTCTTCGCCAACTTGAGTTACATAAGCCTCATTTGCAACACCTCCTAGTGGATCCATGTCACCATCTTGTACTACAGTAGAAGCATTGTTATAACCTGTTTGGTTAACTTCGGTTAAATTGCCAACGCCTGTTGCAGTTACATTACTAGTGTTCATTTGTGCAAATGCAAACCCTGAAGCACCTACAAACATTAAAGATAATAAAAGCTTTTTCATAAAATAAAATATTTAGAATTAATAATGGTACAAATGTCTAACATCATAGCTTATTGCACAATGAGTGTTATCATCAAAAATAATGATAATTATCACTCATTAATGAATTTTAAGGCTAAATTGTTTGGCTGTTAGAAAAAATGTGTCTATCTTTACCAATGAATTTAGATGAAATCTAAAGTCAATAATACTCCCAAACAAAAATATTTATTTCTCCCTATGAAACTGAGGTTTATAATTTCCTCTCACAAGGAAATGTTGTGTTTATTTTAAGAGATAGTTCTCCCCATACTGAGCTTTATAATTTCCTCTTAGTCAGGGAATGTTTTATTTGAGTTATGTGAAAGTTCTCCCCAAGGTACTTTACAAACATTAAAACATATAAATATATGGAAGCACCTTTTAATACAATAATTCCCCCCTCGGATCTTGCTTTGAAAAACGGTATGGATAAGCATAGTTTGCGTTCATCACTCAGTGTGATTATGAGTACAGTAGAACTGATTGAGAAACACTATTTAAAGGGTAATACTGAAGAGTGTCTTAATCGGTTAGCTAATATAAAATTGATTGTGAAAGATATAGTTGAAACAATGGATGTAAGTCAGGATTCTTACTCGGTATTTTCCGGTGTAACTTATTCTTATGTCACCGATTTTGAGCTTAGAGAGTTTTTAGAAGATATTTGTTACACCTATAAGAATTATCTGAAAGAAGACCAATCCCTACATATTAATATGGTACCGGAAGAATTACATTTATTTCAAAATGAAAAAATTCTGTATGCCGTTTTAACTAATCTTATTCAGAATGCTATTAAATATTCTCCTGAAGGTTCTTCAATTTCTATTAATGTGAGTGTAGAAGACCGGTTGAAAATTTCTGTAGTAGATGAGGGAATAGGAATTCCGGAGAGTGAAAAAATAAAGATCTTTAAAAAGTATTACAGAGCCAGTAATACCGGTGACTACTCTGGAAGGGGCGTGGGATTATACCAGATTAAAAAGTATTTGGAGTTTTTAAACGGATGTATTACTGTACATGATAATGCCAATAAGGGTACTGTTTTTTCAGTGTATTTAGATTATTCTTTAAGAAACTGAAAATGATACAATACAAAGTGCTACTTATTGAAGATAACAAGATGCTGAGAGAGAATACAGCCGAAATTTTATCTTTTGCTAATTATGATGTCATTACTGCATCCGATGGTAAAGAAGGTGTAAAGTTGGCTAAAAAAGTAAAGCCGGATGTCATTGTCTGTGATATTATGTTGCCCAAACTGGATGGTTATGGGGTTTTTCATATCATATCTCAAAATGAAGAAACCAATCGTATTCCATTTATTTTCCTGACCAGTAAAGGTACACGTGAAGATATAAGAAGAGGTATGGGGTTAGGTGTAGATGACTATATCACCAAACCATTTGAAGGCTATGAACTCTTAAAATCAGTAGAAACCCGAATCAAAAAGAGTAATAGAGTTAAAAGTATTTCTGAAGTAATTGAACAGTCTTCCGGGGAGGATTTATTTGAAACACTTGAAGAATTGATTGCTTATTTGTTAAACAGAGAAGCACATCCCTATAAAAAAGGAGAAACTGTTTTCTGTGAAGGGAATTATAGTAATTGTATGTACCTTATTAAAAAAGGTGTGGTTAAGACACATAAATTGAGTGAAAATGGAAAAGAACTCATTACCGGTTTTCATTTTGAAAATCAGTTTTTCGGTTATACATCACTTATGGCTCATTGTGCTCATACAGAAAATGCGTTAGCTGTTGAAGATGCTAAACTTATTAAAATTGATAAAGAGGAAATTGAAGAGTTGTTAGAATCTAACCCTCATTTATCTCTGGAGTTTTTAGAACTCATCGCTAATAACTATAAAGATGTCAAAGAACGGATGTTGCATATGGCTTACGATTCCGTAAGGGGGCGAATAGCCAAAACCCTGTTGATGTTGAATGATATTGATTGTGGGGTGTCATTATCCCGCGCTGATTTAGCTAATCTAACCGGAATAGCCAAAGAAACACTTATTCGGACACTTACAGAGTTTAAAGACGCAAAATTGATTGAGGTAGATAAAAAATCTTTTAAAATACTGAAAAAAAATGAATTAGATAAAATTCAATAATTGGTTTTTACAATATTCTACTACTTAGTTAACCTACTTCTGCTGATTTAAGCTTTTAAACAAAGATCTGGTTCTATTCAAATTATCTTATTTTAAAACATAGTATTGCCATGGCTCAAAAGTCATGGCTTCTTGTTGATTCAGTGTGAATTCGTCACCTTTTAACAGGTCTTTAAAAGTGCCCGATAATTCAACGATACTTGTTACCGGTTGACCACTCAGGTTACCAATAAAGTATATTTTTTGCCCGTTTTTTTCACGCACAAATGCCAGTACTTTACCATTGGCTTCGGTAGCAATTCTCGTATAAGTTCCTGCATTTTTACCGCCATTCAGAGCCGGGTATTCAGTTTTTA
>PDQD01000073.1 GCA_002747695.1 Flavobacteriia bacterium | reverse complement strand
GCCTTTTGAAAATTAGCTCCTGAACCAACACCTGCTTCGTACAGTTTTTGTTGACGTTCATAGCTTTTCTTCAGAAAATTACTATTGCTGTAAGCATTCAGATAATCGGTCTGCATTTTGATAATATCCGGATGAGACAGATAAGCAACCACCTGTCCTTTAGAGACCTTATCTCCTTCGGCTACTTTTATAGCTACGACGTTCGCTCCTACAACAGAGGTTATGGCTGCCTGATTTTGAGGAGGGACTTCCAGTGTCCCGTTAGCTTCTACAAAACCGCTCATCGCGCGTAAGACCAAAGTATCGGTTTTCATTTGTAAGGCCTCGTATTGCTGTTGCGTCAGCAGCACTTCTCCACTGTCACCATGGTCATGTTCATGATCATGGTCATGGTCTGATTCGTCATTGTGATCTGTCACTGCCACTTCAGCATGGTCGTGCCCATCGTGGTCGTCGTGGTCATCGTGATTGTCTTTATGCCCGCAAGCAGAAACAAAAACAGCTAATGCTATTATAGTCAGGATTTTATTTAATGTATGTATCATTGTTTTATCGGTTAAAATATTGTAATTGGAATGTGCTTTCTAAATAATTTACTAAAGCGGTTTGGGCTTCCAGTTCAGACTGGATGGCCTCTTTGATTAGTTGTGTAAAAGTGGTATAATCTATTTCGCCTTCTCTATACGCCAGTAAAGCGCCTGTCTTTTGTTCTTTGGTCAAGGGCAATACTTCATTTTTATAAAATTCCCAGGACGTTTTCCATTTGATATAATTCTCTTGGGCCTGAACAAATTTTGATTGTACTTCTTGCCTTTTGAATTGCACGCCGGCTTCGGCAATGGCTTTATTGATTTTTGCGGTTCTCACTTGAGCTCTGTTTGCACCGGATAAAAACGGGATAGAAATACCCACCTGATAACTGTAGTAATTAAAACCGGCATTTTTCTGTAAAGCGCCTTCCAGATTTAATTTTGGTAAATAACCCGCTTTGGCTGCTTTATAATCAGCCCCGGCTGCTTCTGCCTCGTTTTGTGTCATTTGGTACAGCGGATGATTTTCAGCATTAAAATTATCCAAGGCCACAGGAACCTCAAGGTCAAAGTCCTCTGAAACTGTAAACAATTCATCTGAAACCAACCATAAATTCAATTGTTGTAAAGCCATTAAGTAATCGCTGTACGCCTGTTCTTTCTTGTTTTGAATTTGAAACGCCCGGTTTTTAGCCGCTGAATACTCCAATCTGGAAATCGCTTCTACTTCATAATTCAAAGCTGCCGCCTGTTTGAATTTGTCATAAATAGAATCCAACTCCCGGTAGAGCTTATAGTTCCGTTTCATTTGAAAACAGTTTAGCCAGGCTTTTTTAACTTCCAACTCCAGATCCAGTTCGGAGAGTAGGAAAGCTTGTTGTGCCAATTGGATGCGTTGTCTCTGCAGTTTCTTTTTAGCCCCTATCCCGAAGATGTCTATATCAGATTGACCTACACCTATAACTGTGTATATAGGCGTATCCCCATTGATTTCTTCACCACCGGTAAACAATTGGGTAGTTCCGAAGTCATAGGCTGAGGCTTTCAATTGCTCCTGTTTTTTTATTTCCAATTGCTTTTGCTTTAACAACGGATATTTTTGTTTTGAACGTTTGACAGCATCTGCCAATGTTATCCCGGGCAGTGTATCACTAGGCTGTTGGGCATAAGTCTGTCCTGATAAACCAAAGAACAACACGATAACCGCTGTTGCAGAAGCCACCTTTCTACCCCATTTCAACTTAAATGCATTGTTTTCTACCCAATGGTACAAAATGGGTAAAACGAACAAGGTCAATAGCGTAGATGTCAATAACCCGCCGATAACCACCGTTGCCAATGGCCTTTGTACTTCTGCCCCGGCTGATGCGGAAATCGCCATGGGTAAAAAGCCCAAAACATCTGTAAAAGCGGTGAGCATAATGGGTCTTATCCTGCGTTTCGTACCTTCTACAATCCTGTCTTTTAGTTCGGTTACACCTTCTTCTTTCAGTTCGTTAAGACCGCTGATCATCACCAATCCGTTTAACACCGCCACTCCGAATAATACGATAAAACCAACACCGGCAGAAATACTGAAAGGCATATCGCGTAACCATAAAGCAACAACCCCACCAATGGTCGCCATAGGAATGGCGATATAAATCATCAGGGTTTGCGGCAAGGATTTTAAAGCTAAGTAGATCAACATAAAAATGAGTAACAAAGCTATAGGCACCACAGTTTTTAAACGGTTAGTGGCTCGTTCCAAATTCTCAAATGCCCCGCCGTAACGGATAAAATAACCTGAGGGTAATTCCAACTCGGCGTCTAACTTCATTTTGATGTCTTCCACCAGGGATTTAACATCCCTTCCCCTGACATTGATACCCACATACGTTCGTCTGTTGGTATTGTCTCTACTGATCTGCATGGGACCGGATTTATAGCTGACTTCAGCTATTTCACGTAAAGGAATTTGAGCTCCGGAAGGTAAGTTGATGTACAGATTTTGAACATCCGATATATCTTCCCGGTTTTGAGAACTCAGTCTTACAACCAAATCAAAGCGTTTTTCTCCTTCAAAAATCACCCCGGCTTTACCACCGGCAAAGGCCGATTCTATGATTTGATTTAACGTATTAATCTGCAAGCCGTATTGGGCTAATTTATGTCTATTGTACTTAATCGTCATTTGGGGTAAACCTGTCGTAGCCTCCGCTTTCATATCCCCAATTCCTTCTGTACCGGCTATGATTTTGGATATTTCTTCAGCTTTTTGGGACAGCACATCGATGTCTTCGCCGTAGAGTTTGACAGCCACATCTTCCCGCACCCCTTCGAGCAACTCATTAAAACGCATCTCAATGGGTTGAGTAAACTCATAATTAACCCCCGGAATAACCTCAACGGCTTTTTTCATTTGGGCTATCAATTCATCTTTTGTCGCGGCTGTTGTCCATTCGCTTTTAGGTTTCAGGATGACAAAAACATCGGCTATATCCATAGGCATAGGGTCAGTTGGTATTTCTGCCACCCCAATACGACTGACGATTTTTTCGACTTCCGGAAATTTTGATTTGACAATTTGCTCTATTTTAGTGGTCGTTTCTATGGTTTCCGTCAGTGAACTTCCGGGTTTTAAAATGGCGTGAAATGCAATATCCCCTTCATCGAGCTGCGGTATAAACTCTCCTCCCATACGGTAAAACATAAAGGCTGCGACAGCAAACAACACTACGGCTACACCTATAACCCATTTGCCTTTACGCAATGCTTTTAATAATAGGGGTTGATACAATCTTTCTACCCATGCTACAAATTTGTCCCCATAAGATTTTTTATCTGATTGAGGTACTCTTAACACCAACGCAGACATCATGGGCACATAAGTGAGACAAAGGACCATAGCTCCAATCATAGCAAAAATAAAGGTCAATGCCATAGGTTTAAACATTTTCCCTTCAATACCTTGTAACGCCAGAATAGGGAGGAAAACGATAAGAATAATCAGCTGACCGAAAAAAGCCGCATTCATCATTTTTTTGGAAGCCTCAGCGGCAACTTTATCTCTGGTTTTGGCAGTAAGCTTTTGCTTTTTCAATACCTGAGACATGATCAGAAAGACCGTACTTTCTACAATGATAACGGCACCATCTACTATAATCCCGAAATCTATAGCACCCAAACTCATAAGGTTGGCCCATACGCCAAAGACATTCATCAGTATAAAGGCAAACAATAGAGACAGCGGAATGGTTGAGGCAACAATCAATCCGCCCCGCCAATTGCCCAATAAGAAAATAAGAACGAAGATGACAATTAATGCCCCTTCAATCAAATTGGTAGCAACGGTAGAAGTTGTTTCACCAATGAGCTTACTGCGGTCTAATAAGGGTTCTATTATAATCCCTTCCGGTAGTGATTTTTTGATTTGAACCATTCGTTCCTTGACATTGGTTACAACATCATTGGAGTTGGCGCCTTTGAGCATCATCACCAAACCGCCTACAACTTCGCCTTCACCATCCTGTGTCAAGGCACCGTAACGGATAGCAGACCCAAACTGAACCGTAGCAATATCGCCAATGGTAATCGGAATATTATTAACTGTTTTGACCGGGATTTTTTTAATGTCCTCCAAACTACGAACCAGACCTTCGCCCCGGATAAAATTAGCCTGATGATTCTTTTCTATATAGGCCCCACCGGTGTTCTGGTTATTAGCCTGAAGCACGTTGAATACATCTGTAATCGTCAAGCCGATAGCGTTGAGGTCATTGGGATCAACCGCAACTTCGTACTGCTTGATTTTACCGCCTACGGCATTGACTTCAACTACCCCTTCCACCATTGCCATTTGGCGTTGTATGATCCAATCCTGCATAGAGCGTAAGTCGGCGATGGTATATTGATCTTTATATGCCGGATCAACTTTTAAGGTGTATTGATAGATTTCGCCCAAACCGGTTGAAATAGGACTCATGGAGGGTTCTCCGAAACCTTCGGGAATATGTTCTTTAACTTCGTTGAGCTTTTCAGAGACCAACTGCCGGGGTAAATAGGTTCCCATATCGTCATCAAATACTATGGTGACTACAGACAGTCCAAACCTGGAAATCGACCTGATTTCCTGAACATTGGGGAGGTTACTCATCGCGACTTCAACCGGATATGTCACAATTTGCTCAATATCTTCTGTACCCAGATTCGGCGCTTGTGTAATCACCTGCACCTGATTGTTGGTAATATCCGGTACTGCATCGATAGGCACTTTGGTCATGCTCCAGACACCCGCTCCTATAATCGCGAGTGTAAGCAAACCAATAATGAATTTGTTATGGATTGAAAAATCAATGATTCTATTAATCATATCTAATATGTTTGTTGGGTTAAACGTTTCGACATACGTCAAATGATAGGTTGTAAACCGGAGTTATAAACAAGGCTTACAATGGATCTGATAATCCTTAGAAACGCATTAAGCCTGAGGTGGTTGCAGGATGGTGGTATAAAAGTCTTTTTCCAAACCATCAACGCTATTAAACACTTGTGTAGAAATTGTTGAAGTGTTTATGGTGAAATCTACAGCTTTAAAGAAGGTCACGTAAACCGCACAAGAATCACAGTGGCAAAATGGCGCACATAATCCTGAATCCTGATGTTGTTGCCGGTCATCCATAGCCTTTGAGATAACGGTTTCGCTGTCATGATGATGTGTCGAATGCGCATGGCAAGGCACTACATTGAGCACAAGTATATACATTGACAATATAAAAGCTATAATTTTCACTGTCACAAATATATAAATTATTTCATGCAATGGATGGCAAAAGCACTGATTGTTGTTAGAAAAGGATAAACCCTTTGAAAACAACATATTACTAATACCCAATACTTGTACACAGGCAATGACAGCTATAAACCTTTATGTCCAAAATCCAGTATTCATGAATAGTTTGTATTCATAAATTTACATCTGATTACCGGTAGATATGTAAGTTTAACGTACAAACGTCAACATCAAGTCATCAGTTTAATTCTTGTTACTGATGGCATACAGATAACCTTCTCCACTGTCAATAAATATTGTCCCATTTTCATCAATGGAAAGAATTAACAATACTATTTATTCCGAAATACAAACATTATACTAAAAAAACTTACGTCTTAATCCATAGTTTAAAGCCAGCATAATAAAGTAAAATACAATACCACCAAAAACTTGACCTATAAACATCATTTTAAAACCACTCTCCCATTTAAAATCCACCAACAACCCAAAAACAAACAGGAACAATAGCATACTCAGGTACAGTATTAATGATTTGTAAAGCCAACTTTTATAATACTTCATCAGTGGGTATTGAAAGACAATAATAAGTGAAGAAAAAACTATTGATTTGGATAGCAATTCTATAGGAAATCTGTCATTTAATCCAGACCAAAACAGCAAAGTTAAACCTAAACAAACTGTAACGACAATCAGGTTTACAATAAAGAATTTTAAATGTTTCATCGGTGATATTGTCTCATATCCATATCAAAATCCTCCTGAGTGTAATCGTGATTAAAAGCATACAGTCCCAAAATAACCATATTTTTAACATCTCTATTTTGGAAGAGTGTAAGTTCAAATTGGTTGTTTAACAATTCTTCCATAGAGGTAAATTTATTCCATTCTTCAGGGATTTCACCAGAAGCCATGGCTTGATCAAATTCATTATTTTTATTCATAAATTGACTGATAGCACTACTTTTGTATGTTGAACTGTTGAGTATTTCATTAATACATTCAGGCGGATCGGACATTATAAGTTCCTGTAATTGTCCTTTCCTGAAAATCTCTGCCATTGTCATTTTTTGATTAAAAACCAAAGGGGTATTTTTAACATCATCAATATTCATCGATTTAACGTGAATAAAGAACACCTTTCTGTAAGATTCAGGGGAAGCGTCTTTTAAGATTTGATTTTCAATTAAGGCTTGCTCAATAAATCTGAACTTTTGGTCACTATTGGGGACAACCTCATTAATACAATCAATCAACAAACTTGTGGTATCTACCGTTTGTGTAAGGCTCTCTTTTATTTCAACGTCAAAAGAGTGATCAACATTATCATATGTCTTTTTGCTATTAAACGTGATAATCAGAATCGGTATCAGAATTAAAATGATATGTTTCATTGTTATAGTATTAATTAAAATGCCCTGTTAGACGCAGCGTTTATTTCCCGGGTAAATGTAATAAAACTGAACAAATATTTATGAGTAAATATTTCATAGTATGGTTTAATCCGAATTATGCTTTCTTTTAATTTGATTGATCCGGTTTAATGCAACAGTGCCACAACCTGATCATCATACAAAGGTTTTTAATCGAAATGTTTTAATACCTTTGTCTATTAACGCTCCCGACCATTGTTCAGTTTATAAAAAACAAGGCAACATCACCTTTGATAATATTTAGCGAATTTCAAGGCTAAAAACATACGATTTTGTATTTTTGAAACTTATTAATTTAAAGTATAGTATTTGCAATACTATTCTATAAAAAATTTATCAGATAATGACATTATTAGGCATAGGATCACGTGTCAATCATGAAGAATTTGGTCAAGGTGTTGTGACCAATGTAAGTGCACAGCATTATTGGATTACATTTATGAACAGTGGTTTGGAAACCCTTGCTATAGACGATCCGAAAATTGAAATCATCGAAGCCGTTGAAAACGAGGTGGATGTGGTAAGTTTCTACGAAGTAGAAAGTACCTTAAGACAATTATTAAAACGTTACAGTGACATCAGCGGTATTATTCCCATCGCTGACAAATGGAAAGGCGGTAAGTTGATTTTAGAACCCGGAACACCTACCCAAAGCAAGGAGATTCCCATTGACACTTTTTTTCATAAAATCGTGATGGTACGTGACCGCTTACGCGTGATGGAACAAAAAATCAATTCGAGTAAAAATCTTGATGATCTGGAAAAAGTAGAGTTACAACAGTACATTACAAGAATTTACGGTAGTTTGACAACATTCAATGTATTGTTTAAAGTCAAATCAGACCAATTCAAAGGCGAAAGTTCAAAATAACAATCAAATAAACATAAACATGGCAAATCTCAATACAACCTATCTGGGAATCCCTCTAAAAAACCCCTTGGTAGCTGCAAGTTCAGGGTTTACGGCATCTGTTAATAAAATTAAAACATTAGAAGCACATGGTATAGGTGCAATCGTTCTGAAATCTATTTTTGAAGAACAAATCACTAACCGGGCTGAATTCGAAATTGACCAATCCGGGGATTTAGGTAATCCGGAAGCCGCAGATTATATCAAAGGGTATATCAAGGACAATGAAATAGAACAGTATTTAGACTTGATCAAAGAGACTAAAGAGAGTGTTAACATTCCGGTGATTGCCAGTATAAATTGTATATCCGGAGACGAATGGATTAATTATGCCCATAAGTTTGAAAATGCCGGTGCCGATGCTCTGGAGCTCAATATTTTTAATGTTCCCGGCAGAACCCAAAGTCTTGAAGCAATAGAATCCCTTTACACAACAATTGCAGAACGGGTGGTTAACAAAGTCAATATTCCGGTAGCTGTAAAATTCAGTAAATACCATACTAATATTACAAAAATGGTTGACCAGTTCCGGGCCAGAGGAATCAAAGGCGTAGTCATGTTTAACCGCTTTTATGAGCCCGATTTTAACCTTGACAAATTAACGGTGACTTCAAGTGAAGTGTTTAGCCATCCTTATGATTTGAGAGAAACACTACGATGGGTAGGTATAGTTTCCTCATCAGTACCATTGATTGATATTGCAGCATCTACAGGTATTCATGATGCAGACGCAGTAGTCAAGCAATTATTAGCCGGCGCTCAGGTCACACAACTATGCTCTACATTGTATCTGAACAAAGTGGGGGTCATTGACGATATTTTAAAAGGCGTTGAAGAATTTATGACTAAGCATAAATTCAAATCCATAGACGACTTCAGAGCAAAACTCTCCTACCAAAACATTGGAAATCCTGCAATGTATGAACGGGCACAATTTATGAAATACTTTCACAACAGAGAAAATATACAGGACAACAAACCGACCATTTCATATAATCCTTTTCAATAAACTAAACCGATAACTCTTATGACATTAATAAAATCCATTTCAGGTATCAGAGGAACGATAGGTGGCGAAGTAGGCGATAATTTAACCCCGATAGATGCAGTAAAATTTGCTTCAGCCTACGGTGTCTGGCTCAAACGAGCCAATCCCGATAAAAAACGACTCAAAGTCGTCGTAGGGCGTGATGCCCGTATTTCGGGAAAGATGGTCAGCTCTTTGGTATCCAACACATTGGTCGGATTGGGCATAGATGTTGTCAATGCCAGCCTGTCAACAACGCCAACCGTAGAAATGGCCGTTGTCATGGAACAAGCTGATGGTGGTATCATCCTTACCGCTTCGCATAATCCTAAACAATGGAATGCCTTAAAGTTATTGAATGACAAAGGTGAATTCATCAATGATCAAGAGGGTAAGACCATACTTGAGATTGCCGACAATGATGATTACCAATTTGCATATATTGATGACTTAGGCAGTTTTGAGAAAAAACGGGATTTTATTGACAAACATATTGACGCTATTCTGGCACTACCTCTGGTTGATGTTGAAGCCATTAAAAAAGCGGGCTTTAAAGCTGTGGTTGACGGGGTCAATTCCAGCGGTGGTATTGCCATTCCGGCGTTATTAGAACGCTTGGGGGTTGAAGTGGTCAAACTCTACTGTGAGCCCAACGGCGAATTTCCGCACAATCCGGAACCGCTCAAAGAACACTTAACCGATATTTCCAATCTGGTCGTCAAAACGCAAGCAGACCTGGGGATTGTCGTTGATCCTGATGTCGATCGTCTGGCTTTGATCAATGAAGACGGAAGCATGTTTGGAGAAGAATATACCCTGGTAGCCTGTGCAGATTATGTCCTGGGTAAAACACCCGGCAATACCGTTTCTAACCTGTCTTCATCCAGAGCATTACGGGATATTACCGAAAAACACGGTGGACACTACACTGCCTCTGCCGTAGGTGAAGTCAATGTGGTCGTTGCCATGAAAGACACTAAAGCTGTGATTGGCGGCGAAGGTAATGGGGGGATAATCTATCCTGATTTACACTATGGACGCGACTCATTGGTTGGAGTAGCCTTATTTTTATCTCATTTAGCCCAAACAGGACTGTCATGTAAACAATTACGTGAGACCTACCCCAACTATTATATGAGTAAAAATAAAATACAATTAGAAAAAGGTATGGATGTCGATGGATTATTAGAACAATTCAAAAACGCCTATGCCCATGAACAAACCACAACAGTTGATGGTGTCAAAGTAGATTTTGCCAATGAATGGGTACACCTACGTAAATCAAATACAGAACCCATCATCAGAGTTTACACTGAAAGCACTTCTCAAACCAAAGCTGATGCTCTGGCACAGCGTATTATGGAAGAGGTCAAAGGAATGATCTAATTGTTGGGTTGATGTAAAAACATCACACAGACAAGTTCATTTTGTATATATAAACTAATAAAATATTAATAAGATTTTGATACCATAACCGTATTATGGTCTTTTAAGAGGTAAAATATTTTTGTAACATGAGTAGATTAGAACAATACTTCAGTCAATTTAAACAAAACATCGTAGGTGAAAATGCAACATTTGAAAGCCCGTTTGGCAATCAAAAAGTGATTTACACGGACTGGACGGCGAGTGGTCGGTTATACCGTCCCATAGAGGAAGCTATGCTCAACAAGTTTGGCCCCTATGTAGCTAATACACATACAGAAACCTCTTTTACCGGAGCTGTGATGACCCATGCCTATCATCAAGCTAAACACATCATCAAAGCCCATGTCAATGCCAATGAAGGTGACGCTTTGATACTTGACGGTACCGGAATGACCGGGGTAATCAATAAATTCCAAAGAATTTTAGGCTTGCGTATTCCCGAGATTATAAAACCTTTTGCCAATGCACTTGAAGCCCATAGACCTGTGGTATTTATCACCCATATGGAGCATCATTCCAATCACACATCCTGGTTAGAAACCATCGCCGATGTGGTAATTATTCCTTATGACAATGATGGTTTGGTGGATTATGACAGTATCGAACCGCTCTTTGAAAAATACAAAGACCGTTCGCTAAAAATAGCTTCGGTGACAGCTTGTTCCAATGTTACAGGAATAAGAACAGACTACCACAGAATTGCAGAAATAGCTCATAAACACAACGGTTTGTGTTTTGTGGATTTTGCTTGTTCTGCGCCTTATGTATCCATCAATATGCATCCTGAAAACAAAGCTCAAAGTTTGGATGCCGTATTTTTTTCACCCCATAAATTTCTCGGTGGTCCGGGTACCGAAGGCGTTTTAGTTTTCAACAAAAAACTCTATAAAAATGTAGTGCCCGACAATCCCGGCGGTGGCACAGTAACCTATACCAGCCCCTGGGGTAAACACGATTATGTAGATGATGTCGAAGTACGTGAAGACGGTGGAACACCCGGCTTTTTACAGACCATCAGAACAGCCATGGCCGTACAGCTCAAAGAGCAAATGGGGGTCAAAAACATTTTGGACAGAGAACATGAAATCAATGCTATAGTCTTTGAACACCTTGAAAAAATACCTAATTTAACCTTATTAGCCGCTCAACATAAAGACCGCATGGGTGTTTTCTCATTTTATATCGATGATGCCCATTTTAATCTGGTGGTTAAATTACTGTCGGATCGTTTTGGTATTCAGACCCGCGGAGGCTGTTCCTGTGCCGGAACTTACGGCCATTTTTTATTGCATATTGACAGCCAGACATCCAATGAGTTGAAAGAAGAGGTATTGCACGGCGATTTGTTAAAAAAACCGGGCTGGGTCAGAATGTCCATTCACCCCACAACAACTGACGAAGAAATAAAATATGTCTGTGAAAGTATCAAAGCCGTTGCCGAAAACCATCCGGAATGGGGAAAAGACTATGAATATGATTGTAAATCTAATGAATACCATCATAAAATCTATGTAGATACGTCAGAAATGTTAGCCAATAAACTATTAATGTCCGGGTTGAAAAAATCTTGACAAAACTGACACAAATCATATAAAGCCCTTACGGCTTATCTTACTTTTGCCATCCGTAAAGACTTATTACTACAATCAGTCTGTATGTAGTCTAAACGGCTTAACATAAAATATCTTTAATTAAATATCATTCAATATGAAGATAGGAATACCCGCTGAAATCGATCAGAAAGAACTTCGGGTCGCAGCGACACCTCAAAATGTTTTGAGACTTCAGAAACAAGGTTTTGAGGTTTACATTCAAAAAAATTCCGGCATAAAATCTCAGTATAGCAATCAGGAGTATACCGATGCAGGGGCCACCATTTTAGACACCGCTCAAGAAGTTTATGCCTCTACAGACATCATTCTCAAAGTCCAGCCGGTTACTCCGGATGAAATAGACCTGATGCATAAGGATCAGGTGATTTTAAGTTATTTATGGCCGGCTCAGAATGAAGATTTACTCAAAAAACTTGCAGCTAAGGGAGTTAATGCCGTAGCGATGGATGCTATCCCCCGTATTTCCAGAGCTCAAAAAATGGATGTCCTCTCCTCCATGGCCAATATTGCCGGTTACCGTGCAGTTATTGAAAGTGCCAATCATTTTGGCAGGTTTCTGAACGGACAGATAACAGCAGCCGGTAAAGTCAATCCGGCCAAAGTATTGGTTATTGGTGCCGGGGTTGCGGGCTTAGCAGCCATAGGTACAGCTAACGCTCTTGGAGCCATCGTGAGAGCCTTTGACACCCGTAAGGAAGTGGCAGAGCAAATCCAAAGTATGGGAGCTCAATTCCTGACTGTAGATATAGAAGAAGACGGGTCAACAGATTCCGGCTATTCTAAGGTAATGAGTAAGGAATTTATTGAAGCTGAAATGGCACTCTTTAAAGAACAAGCCAAGGAAGTGGATATCATTATTACTACAGCTCAAATTCCGGGTAGAAAAGCACCTGTTCTGATACTCAAAGAACATGTGGAGGTGATGAAACCCGGTTCTGTAATTGTCGATCTCGCTGCCTCAACCGGAGGAAACTGCGCGTTGACCAAAGACGGCGAAGTCTATACCACAGACAATGGCGTGACTATCGTAGGTAAACTGGATCAACTCCCTACACAAGCCAGTCAGTTATACGGTAACAATCTGGCTCATCTACTAGATGACATGGGTAAAGCGGAAAACTTTAAGATTGATATGGAAGACGATGTGGTCTCCAGAGCCATGGTGACTTATAACGGTAAGATTAATTGGCCACCCAAACCATTACCGGTTAGTCCTCAAAAACCCAAGGTTGAGCAAAAAAAACCGGTGGCAGAAAATGTTGCACCGGAACAGAATACTCAAAAGAAAGCCTGGAGCAGTATCATCAGTCTGGCTGTAATAGGTATATTTTTATTTTTGGTTGGTCAGGTAGCACCCAAAGAATTTATGGGACATTTTACAGTGTTTGTCCTGTCAGTTTTTGTGGGCTGGCAAGTGATTTGGAATGTAACTCACGCCTTACATACACCACTTATGGCAGTAACTAACGCCATCAGTGGTATTATCGTAATCGGTGGTTTATTACAAACCCAAAACGACTTATCCAATCCTATGACTATCATTGCTTTCTTTGCGATTTTGGTCGCCAGTATCAATATTGTGGGTGGGTTCTTTGTAACGCACCGTATGTTAAAAATGTTTAAAAAATAGATTATGATTTCAGCACAAATACAAGCAGCCGCTTATTTATTTGCCGGTATATTATTTATCTTAAGCCTTGGCGGACTGTCATCACAAGAGACAGCTAAACGAGGCGTTTGGTTTGGTATCGCAGGTATGGTTATTGCCATTTTATCTACGGTATTGGGCGCTAATGTCTCAGGTTATATTTATATCATTATTGCGATAGCCATTGCCTCATTGATAGGCATTATTGTAGCGAGAAAAGTAGAAATGACCTCTATGCCCCAATTGGTGGCTATTCTTCATAGCTTTGTAGGATTAGCCGCAGTTTTGGTTGGTTATGGCTCTTATATAGATCCTCACACACATTCATTGACGGGTGCAGAAGCGAACATTCATTTGGTAGAAGTTTTTATAGGCGTTTTTATCGGGGCGGTAACCTTCACGGGTTCCATCATTGCCTGGGGAAAACTTGACGGAAAAATCAGAAGTAAGCCCTTATTGTATCCGGGAAGACACATCGTAAACATTATACTTGTCGTCATTTCTATAATTCTTGGTGTGCTTTTTGTACAAGCCGACGGTACTTCAGGTATGATTTATCTGGTGATTATGACTGCTATTGCAGCGTTTATAGGTGTGATGCTCGTTATGGCCATTGGTGGTGCCGATATGCCTGTAGTGGTATCGATGCTAAACTCTTACTCAGGATGGGCTGCTGCCGCTGCCGGATTTATGTTGGGTAATGATTTGTTAATTATTACCGGAGCATTGGTCGGTAGTTCAGGTGCCATTCTTTCGATTATCATGTGTGAGGCTATGAACCGTTCGTTCTTATCAGTTATTTTAGGCGGATTTGGGGATGCACCGGTGGCTACTGAAAATACTATTGAGGGTGAAGTCACCTCAATCAATCATACCGAAGCCGCCAATATGCTCAAAGAAGCTAAAAAAATTCTCATTGTTCCCGGTTATGGAATGGCAGTAGCCAAAGCGCAATACCCCATTTATGACATGGTACGTGAATTACAAAAAAGTGGTAGAGAAGTCACCTTTGGGATCCATCCTGTTGCCGGTCGTTTACCCGGACATATGAACGTATTATTGGCAGAAGCCAATGTTCCTTATGATATCGTTCTTGAAATGGAAGAGGTCAATGAAACTATGGATGACACCGATGTGGTAATGGTTATTGGTGCTAATGATATTGTCAACCCGGGTGCATTGGATGATGCGAGCAGTCCCATCTACGGTATGCCGGTTATTGAAGTGTGGAATGCCAAAAATGTGATTGTCATGAAACGCTCTATGGCTACAGGCTATGCCGGTGTTCAAAACCCATTGTTCTTTAAAGAGAATACCGATATGCTTTATGGTGATGCTAAAGACAGTGTGGATAAAATCAATGCTGCTTTAAAAATGTAAACACAAGTTATGATTTAATCTGATGAGATTCCATCAGTAGTCCCATCAGGTTAGTTTATTCTTAAATACTTCACAAAAAAATCGTCTAAAATAGTTTTAGACGATTTTTATTTTATGATTACCCTTTATGGATTTAAAGATTTAATCTAAAACATAAAGCTTATGAAATGCTAACAGTTATTATTTTTTAACAATCTTAAATGTTCCTTCACTACCATCAATAGAAACCCTTAACATATAAATTCCTGTTTCTAAATCTGAAAAATCTAATGTTTGTTGTAATGCATTAGGTTTTGATTTAAAAACTTCTTGTCCCAATAAGTTAATAATACTTATTTGGTCTATAGCAACATCAGCTTTTAAGTTAAGTATATCTTTTACAGGATTAGGATAGTAAGAAAATCCTAAAGCCTCTAAATCTTCTACAGAGTTGGTACCGGACGAAATCACAAATTTGTCAATACCTATATAACTACCGTAATCACCATCCGGCCCTGCATTTTCGGGAATCGAATATCTAAAAGCCACACGACAATCTGTAGGGCCACTTAAACCGGAAATCTCATAAGTATATTCTGTCCATACAGAAGGATAACCGGAAACATCCGGAAATATTTCGTTGACAGTAACTGCCAATATAGTGTAATCACCTACGTCTGTTGGCCCTGATGGATCTGCTGAATCTGAACCATTAGTACTTAATCTTAATTCCAGATTATCTGCAAAATCCGTTTCATCAGGATTTCTGGTATAAAAAGAGATAATATCACCATTGTTTAAAGTCACTACAGGACTCATCAACCAATTACTGATGATGCCTGATCCTGAAGCACTGTGGAAATTAACTGCTATATATCCTTCTCCACTGTAAGCAGGAAAAGCAACGTCAACAAGCCCTTGAAACCATTCGTTAGTTCCAAAGGGTTCACTTTGATTAGTTCTCGTCCAGCCATCAGATTCTAAAGTTGTAATATCCTCAAATTCTTCTGATAAAATCTGAGCCTGTGTAACAAAGAATGCACTTAATAAGAATAAAAGTAGTATTTTTTTCATGGGAAGAAATTAATTAATCTAAAAACACATATATTATTTCAGGGTATAAACACATCAATCAAAACATTCGATTGAGACACATGTCTATACTGTAATAATCCCTTTACGCTTTATGTTTGATTATATTTTTTGGAAGCGATTACAGGAATAAATACACGCAAATATAGTTATTTTTATTAAACTTTAAAAAAACGCATTAAAACATTTGTTAAATTTAATGAACAAGCATGTAAAAAACTAAGATGAATAGCTATTTATTAGTGAATAATAATAAGTCGGTAAAGTGATACTATCCCAAAAAATGTGTAAAGCAAGTTTTACTTTTAATAAATGAACTAAAAACAATTAAAAATGGATAAACAACTCAATTATATAAAGGAACAGGTTAGAAATAAAATATAAGAAATAAGCAACAAAACCTAAAAATAGCGCACAAAAAAACCTCAACAAATACCTGTTGAGGTTTGATGTAAAAAAGAAAGGCGGCGACCTACTCTCCCACGATAGTAGTACCATCGGCGCTGATAGGTTTAACTTCTCTGTTCGGTA
>PDQD01000072.1 GCA_002747695.1 Flavobacteriia bacterium | reverse complement strand
AATGCAACCAATATGCAGAAAGGCTGTGCAAGATATTTTAATACCGGTGATTTAATCAATCCGGTCTTAGCCTCATGTGCCATTCCGGGCATTTTTAATCCTGTAGAAATTGATGGCGAGCTGTATTCAGACGGAGGAGTGATGGATAACTTTCCATTGGAACCGCTTCGCTCATCAAAGCTCAAAGTCATCGGTAGTTTTTTGTCTTATCCTGAAAAACGTACTAAAAAAGATTTGAGTTCGACTTTAAAAGTGGTTAATCAAGCGACAAAACTCATCAGTTTATCCAATGAAGAACACAAATTCCACCAAACGTATCTCACCGTTTGTTTTCCGGTAGATAAATACAGTGGCTATAAAAAAACTGATGTTGACAAGATATACAAAGAAGCGACAGAATATCTCAAAGATTTTTGATGTTTTGGATTATACACCTTCCCATATATTAAAAAAAGAGATAGACACAGCGCTTTCATTCTATCCGCCTCTGGATGGTGTTCCGATCAAATTCAGATTTAGAGACAATATGCACCGGACGACAATGAAAGCTCAGCCGTCTTTCAGGAGTTTTTTCAGACGAAGACACTGTCGTTCTTACAATGTTTATATCAGTACAACATTTAAACACACCAAACAGGATTTTCCCATTACAGAGCTGCCATCTGACGTGTTAATCGGTTGGATAGGTCATGAGTTGGGACATATCATGGATTATGAACAGATGTCAAAAAGTCAACTGTTGAGGTTTGGATTTAACTATTTGATGTACGATGAGCATTTTAATGATTCAGAATATACTGCCGATTTTTATGCCGTTTGTCACGGTATGGAAGACTATCTGATAACAACTAAAAACTATATTCTCAACCACCCGGACATTAAGGAATCTTACAAAGAAAAATTCAGGAATCACTATTTATCACCTGATGACATCATTCATCTGGTCAAGGAAAGAGACCTGTGATCGCCTAAGAATTACACACAATATATTTTACGGGTTGAGATTCAAAGTACGCAAAACTATCTCATTTTGGTCTTATTGGCTAGCCCATTTTTTTCCGCCACTGTACTTTTTGCCATTCCCTCTTGATGATTTCTAATGTAGCTTTATGGGTGATGTTTTCGGCTGTATCCACACTGTCTCTTGACATGATTTGTTCAGAAACATCTACGCGGTAAAGGAGTTGCATAAACGTATCAAAATTGTATTGTACCAATTGATATACCGACTCTGAAACGGTATTTATCAGGTCGTGTGGTAAACAATCTTCCTTGAGATCCATAGATACTCCTGTCAGACTGAAATCTTTATTGATCTGACGGATCAGCTGCGGATAAAGATCATGTTGGTTCAACTCACTTATAAAGCGTTCGGTATTGGCTGGTAGAGACATAGAAAAATTGATGTAGTTATGGTTTATTCTTAAGCTTTCAGATTTCTAAACGTTCTTAGCATAACAACTTCAGAAAAGTCATTAATCATCCAGAGTGATGATTTTGTTTTTAAGGGCAAACATCACCAGACCAATCCTGTTTTTTACCTCAAATTTGTCAAATAAATTCTGTCTGTAACCATCTATGGTTTTAGGACTTAGATTCATAATCTCTGCAATTTCTTTGTATGTTTTTTCCTGACTGGCTAATTCAATGAACCTGATATCATTCTCTTTTAAATTGTATTTTTTGGCCACATCCACCTCGCCACTCAAAGCATGCATTAGCGTATTTGTGACCAATTCTGTGTGATAATATCCATGTTCTACGACTGCGTTCAGTGCCTTTTCCAAAAGATCCGGTTGAATATCTTTCAGTAAATAACCCTTAGCACCCTGACGCAGCATGTTGATGATGATGCGTTCGTCATCTTCCATGGATAGAGCCAAAACTTTGAGTGAAGGTCTGTATTTTTTGATCCATTTCATGGTTTGCAGCCCACCCATAACCGGCATATTGATGTCTAATAACAAAACATCCGGATCAGGCATGCCTGATGACAACCTGTCCACCAGTTCTGCTCCATTACGAAAGACGTCAATAATCTTGAAATTTTCGAAAGTGTCAATCAGTCTTGCTAAAGATTGAGCAAATAATAAATGATCATCTACGAGTACGACGTTGTATTGTGCCATGGTATTATTGATTTAGATTATTGGGATATTTCATAACTATTTTCGTGCCTTTTTCTCCGGATATAATCTCAAGTTTTGCATTGATCATCTGTATTCTACTTTTCATATTCATCAAACCGGAACCTTGTTCGACTCGGCTTATATCAAAACCGATACCATTATCAGCTACTGTGATTTCAAGATTGTCCGGTTGATAGATTAACGTAACCCGAAGCTCGCTTGCCTGTGCATGCTTTATGGTGTTGGAAAAAAATTCCTGAATAATCCTGAATAGAATCACCTGATCTTTGTTTGAAACCTGATAAGGCTCTCCCTCAATGCTCATCTGAGCATCAATATAGTTTAACCGGTTGAATCGATCAATTTCCAACTGAATTGAATCGATTAATCCCACATTTGAAATAAACTCAGGATTCAAAGTTTTAGACAATAGACGTATTTCACTTAAAGAAGTTCCTACAATATTGGCAATTTCACTTATTTTGTCCTGATAGTTTCCCGGTTTACTTTTTAAAATATTGAGTTCCAGTTGTGCCAATGACAACAACTGTCCCACATTGTCATGCAGCTCCCAGGCTATGCCTTTGAGGGTGTGTTCTCTTATTTCTATGGAAGACTTACTGATAGTTTCTTCATACATGCGTTCTTTTTCACGTTGTTCTAATGTCATGGCCGTTTTTTTCCTCTGAAAAAGGATAAACAACGTGATAAATATCCCCAATATTAACAACAGGGTGATAGAACTGAGAAAGACAACTATTTTAAAAGCTTCAATATCCATATTTACTAATCAAAAAAATCATAAAGTAAATTCATTACCTTTAAATCATAGACTTATACTTCTTAATCCTTGAATATAAGATAACTTAGTGGTTTGTTCATTGTACACTGAAAACACTTCATCATAAGTGATTTAGGTTTTATCTGAACAAGCTATAAGATTCTTGATAAAAATAGGGTAAAACCCTTACATTGTCAACTGTCACAACTTAATCTGTGTAGTCAGACAAGAATATAATCACTTTTACTAATGATTAAAACGGTAAATCTACTACTTTATTGAATTGAGTTTGTCTAATATGGATGATAACATTTTCTGTATATCGTTTAAGACATGTCGTTCTCTATCATTTTTGACTTTAACATACGCCAGATTTTTTTTGACACGTTGTATCAAATGATTTTGATGTTCATATACACCTTCTGAATCAACTACAGTGTCTTCATTCTGTAAATCAGATTGATAAGTGTCGTTCATCACATCATATTTGAGTTCCAGAGATTTCTTTTTGTTAAAATATAGTGTGTAAATAGCCACAAGAAAACCCATGCTCAATAATAACATACATGATGTTACTAAAAGTACTATTTTAAAGCTTTGGATGTCCATAATATGCCTGTAACATAAATTGAATACATAATATAATTAGTCGTGTGTTGAATGATTACCATAAGATTCATCAATCCTTCGTCATTAGCATTATAGTCTGCTATAAGATAATGCCTTGTCATCAATACCGGCATTGATACGATCATATAGACTAATAAGCCTATACTAAGCCAGATAATCAAATAATCAAACAACTTCAAGACTTCGTCAGATCTAAAAAATTCTATCAGATACCAGAATACCGCAAAAATAATTACTGCATAGCCAAAAGCCAGAGGAAAAGATTGAAAATCATTCCATGTTTCAGTCAGTAACAAATAATTAATCAAAAAATAAACCACATAAATCCCTCCTAATACTAAAAGGATGCGTTTGATGACAGGACTTTTAATAATTGAGTAATACAGATAGAACAAGAAAAACAACTCTCCATTCGACATGATATTATACCACCAAACATTGAACTTAATCGGACTTTTCATTATGATAAACCCAACCATTTCCTCAAAAAACAGAAACAGTAAATAATAAGGAAAGTAGCCTAATGGCGGCGGTCCAAACTTTTTCTTGTGGGTTAAAGCGATAACTGCCGTAACTAATAATATCAATATGTATATATCTGAAAAACTCACGTTACTTTTTTGATTACGTTAGCCACATTTTGGGGGACAGGCAATTCCGTTATTTAAAATACCTGCATCTGTAAAGTCATTCCGTACTTGGGGTGTTGATAATTCTACCGGATGATTTTCTTCTGAACTGATAACATCAAAGCTGTGATGAACAACCTCTCCTCTCTCATTAGTTTTTTTAACCGTTGGAGCAAAAGCTAATGTTACAGCATGTTCTTGTGTGTCTTTTGCCATCATGTGAAGTCTGAGGCCGGATATTTCAAGTTTTTTGGCAGCCGCTTCTTGCTCTATAAAAGCAATATACGACTTGACAGTTTCTAAATCAAACCATACGGATTTGGTTTGATTATCGCGTAATCTGGATAGAACATGTGTTTCATACCGTTTTACCCCTTCATTAAAAGTTTTGATGCTTATGAGATCTTTTGGTTTAGTTGTCATGATTTTTATTGTTAATGATTAGAAAATACCAACACTTATCTGTGATAAGTTTTTATTGATTGATCTGAATTACTTATCAAAGATAAGCCTTATTATGTTTTTTAATTGCCCTCTCTATAATATCTCAATATTTCAAGTTGTAACGCATTGTTATCGTGTGATATACGTGAAATGTTTTTTTTATATAGAGTTTGTCTTCAGGAATAAGCTGGTATAAAAAACAGGAAAAACCCTGTGTATAATTCCACAGTTTTCCTACGAAAACGTTGTCGTGGTCTCCCTACCTTTGTACCATAAATGTTAAGGGAGAAATTGAATATGAGAAAAAGTGAAAAGTGAAAATTAAAAAGTATATCAATTGAGAAAGAATGTTGGAAAGCTTATACTTTTAGGATTAAGCTTTTTAAAAGATTAAAAAATTATTTTGGGGGGAATAGGGGTTATATTGTTGCTTCGGCAACTTTTAACCCCTTTTATTATGAGTCTTTTCCGTTTCAATTTTTAAGATTAAACGTACAAGGCTTTTTTACAACAACCTTTGCATGAGCTATAGAAAAACCGGATGTTTCCATTGACTTTAGTCTAGCGTGTATTTATAATTGACCAAAGAAAAAACCGCTTCGTATCTACGAAACGGTTTTTACAACGTTTGGTAACCAACCAAACAAATTAACCAACTAAAACCTAAGATTTAGCCCACTGTAAATTCCTACAGAATAAGGCTTGAAAGTGTTTTTATTTTGAAGGGTATGGGTTTGAACTTTAAACATGGGTACCATATTAAAGTTTACATTTTTATAAACTTTATATTCAAACTCCAAACCGAGATTCCCAGAGAAATTGACAGGATTAAGGTTGCTTGCTTCACCCAGTTTCTCAGTAAAATTACTTGTTTCTACCAATAGTTCATTTTTATTCAACAATAAGGTGCTAAATCCCCCTATCAGATTTAAACCAAAGCTATGTTGTTCTCCAGTCAATTGATATTTAGCTTCTATTGGGATTTCAACATACCCGAAAACCTGTGTTAAACTACCGGTATTAAGATCTTTTTCAGAAGGTGTGCTGTAAATTGTCTGAGGCTGTGTGGTTTGTCCCGCTACTGCTTCTCCTATCGGTTTATTTACATAGTTCACATTGGCAATAGCGGCCATCAAACCGTTCTGATAAAGTGGAATATCATTGGTGATGTATGCAAAATCAACCATATGAATACCGGATTGTATGGAAAATTTTTTATTGAATTTATAAGCGACCTGAACGCCATATGAAGTAGAAAGTTTGGATTGTTTAGCAAGGTCATCCATAGCCGGATCCAGTGATGAGAGATTGTTAAAAGAGCTGAGCAACACAGGAGCTGCAAGTGTCGTAACAGTCCACTTCTTATGCGTTTGTTTTTCGGAAACATCCATTGGTTTGTCTGAAACGTAATCTGTTAGATTTTCTTTGCCTTCTGATTTTGAATTTGTGTTTGAAGAAGGAGCTGTATCATTATTATTCAATGATGAAAGCGACATCTTATCGTTGAAGTTATTGTTACTGAGAGTGATTGGGATTCTTACGGGTTTTGAAAACTGTTCAGCTACTTCTGAACGCTTATTGACCGGTATTGTAGTTTCCTTAGAGGTTTCCTGAACGGCAATCTCTGTTGTCGTGTTCTCTGTGGCATAATCAAAGACTATGGGTAGTTCCATGGTTTCAATAGATTGGTTCTTGCCCGGAGACTGGAAAGGATTGTTGAACACAAACAGCAATGCCAATCCGGCTGCAATACTACCAAACCATAGCCAAGTAAAACGTCTTTTACGTACAGGTTTATCATTCAATTTGGCTTGAATGTTATCCCAAACTTTTTCAGACGGTAAGACTTCATAGTCTCTGAAGCGCTCTTGAAAAATACGGTCTATTGTTTTATATTCTTTCATTAGTTCCCAAATATCAGGTGTAATTGATTATCCCACACGATTATTTAAAAATTCCTAAAAAACGATGTTCTTTTGCTTTTGCCATCAACTTTTCTCTCAATATTGCTCTCGCTCTGCTGAGATTTGACTTTGATGTACCTTCACTTATGTTTAACTCCTCTGCTATTTCTTTGTGTGAGTAGCCATCCATAACATAAAGGTTAAATACTAACCTGTATTGGTTAGGTAATTCCTGTATCAGTTTCAATAAATCATCTAAACTGATTTTGTTTTCATCTATATCAACACCTACCATTTCATCTTCTACCGGTTCATGTACTATATGTAGGATTTTCTTGTCTCTGTATGTCTGTAAGGCTGTATTAATGACGATGCGTTTCATCCAACCTTCAAACGAACCTTTGTGCTTATACTGATGTATTTTGTCAAAAATTGTAATAAATGCATCTTGTAAGTTATCTTCAGCTTCTTCCTTATTTTTAGAATACTTCAGGCATAAACCAAACAGTTTACCGGCATATAACCGGTAAATTTGTTCCTGTGCATAAACATCACGTTTGGCACATCTTTTTATGAGTTTATCCAAACTCATAGACATTTCTGGTTTAGTTGGTTATTAAAAAAATTGTTTGGTAAAGATGCTACATATTTTTTAATTATACTAATCAAACACTACACAAACCCTACTTTTAGGATCATAAGTAAGATTGAAAAAGCGCATTGTGGTTGCGTAAGTTGAGCGTTTTTTTGATTCTTTGGTTTTATTTTGATTAATCTCGGTATTTTTGTAGCGATTATTTTAATCTTATAGGATACGAATGTTTGATGTGTTTGACATAACCAATTCTGCGAGCTTTGAGCAAAAAGCTCTTGAACTCTACCGGCTGCACGCCGACCAAAACCCGGTATACAAAAGCTACCTTTATCATCTGAACCGTCACAACGTATCTGTGCAATCGCTTAAAGATATTCCGTTTTTACCTATCAGTTTTTTTAAAACCCATAAGATTTTACTTGAAGGGCATATGCCTAAACGTCAGTTTTTAAGTAGCGGAACTACTCTACAGTTACGTAGTGTCCACCATCTGGTGTCTGAAGATTTATACATTGAAAGTTTTATGAGAGGGTTTAATCATTTTTTTGGTTCAATTGAAGACTATGTGATTTTAGCTCTTTTGCCATCTTACCTCAGACAGGGACAGTCCTCATTGGTTTATATGGCCAACCATTGGATTAAACAATCAAAGCATCCTGAAAGCGGCTTTTATTTAGACGACTATCAAGCGTTGGTTGAAACCCTGACATCATTGGAGCGAAGAGGTCAAAAATCATTATTACTTGGAGTGTCCTATGCGTTATTAGATTTAATAGATTATCAGCGTATGCGGCTCAACCACACTTTGGTTATGGAAACAGGAGGCATGAAAGGCCGGCGGCGCGAATTGATAAAAAAGGATCTTCACAATCTGTTAAAAGAAGGTTTTGGGGTCTCAACGATATACTCAGAATACGGTATGACAGAACTATTAAGTCAGGCCTATTCGCAGGGAACTGAACGCTACAAAACAGTGCCGTGGATGAAAGTGCTTATACGGGAGGTAGAAGATCCGTTTTGCTATCTGCCCACAGGTAAAAGCGGAGGCATCAATATCATAGATTTGGCCAATTACTATTCTTGTCCGTTTATCGAAACTCAGGATTTAGGGAAATGTCATCCCGATAATAGTTTTGAGGTTTTGGGGCGTTTTGATTTTTCGGATATCAGAGGTTGTAATCTGATGATAACTTAAGCCAAAACTTAAGATTTAAACAAGCGTTTCAACACCGTGTAGATGTTTCGCTCTAACAGGGTGTAATGATGATCACTTACAAAAAGATCCTTGATGTCTTGCAACAAAACCTCTGTTTCGCTTTCTGTATAACCATGGTTGTTTAATGACCATTGAATTTTTTGAATACTGGTAAAATCGCTGTCTTCATCAAATTCACGTTGGATATCATCGAAGTTTTCAATAGTCGTATGTGATTTTATAAACGTTTTTTCCTCTTTACTTTCGTCAAAATCAGCATTAGCACAATAGATTAACAGATAGGCTTTGAATTCATCTTTAGTCCAATTTGTCTTATAATCTTTCATGGTCTTTGATATTTAATACAAATTTAAAAAAAATGTTTTGAATACACTCAACCCGAATTATTCTCGAATTTCCTTATGAAAAGTGACAATACCCATAGAGTTGGGAAGCGCAGAAAATTTTTAGTGAAGGAATTGTCGCTCGATTTTGAGATAAATAGTTTTCGAGCATTGTCAATGATAACAGGTGGTTTGCCTTTGCAATAGATTTTTGGTGGATAATTAGGGTTAATGCTCAAGAGGAATAGGGGATGCTTCAAATTTTGATGAAAGAAGAGGGTTTGTGTATCATTTATTACATTACGATCAAAGAATTTTATTTTTATTTGCACGCTCTTTTAGGCAATCAATCTAAAACCTAAGTATTGTGAATTTTTTTGGTTTTTCCGGTAATGCCGATATGGCTAAAAAAATAAAGGACTATAAGTCCCGGGGTGCTCTGATAATAGACGTGAGAACCCCAATGGAATACGAAGAAGGACATGCGCCAAACTCCCAATTGATACCTATGCATGAGGTCATGGAAACTGTAGAGGAAGTCAAAGCCTTGAACAAACCTGTTATTTTGGTTTGTCGTTCAGGATCCAGAGCCGCATCTGTGGAAGCGTTTTACAGACGTCATGGCATAGACGCTATTAATGCAGGACCATGGCAAGCCGTATTAGAGTAGCTTTTTTATCATAAAAATATTTAGTTAGTTGACAAAAAGGGGTAGTAGTTTTTACTATCCTTTTTTATTTTTAGTTGTGCTTAAAATCAAATCTTTAACTATTGAGCAAATAAGTGGGCGTCAAAAACCTCTAATTGAATCTTGATACAAATATACTGTCTTGTGTTTTTTTGATCTTTACCACTTTATTTGACACATCGTTAGGAATGGTCATGGATAAGACATATTGTTTGATGAGCCACCGGTTACCTTTTTTAACTACAACACCGCTACCACGGCAGATCCCCATCCAGGTGTCTAAGGTTTCATCAAACCAAGCCAGTGAGCCATTCTCGTCAAAGTGAATATGACGTTCTATCGGTTTGAAATTCCAGGTTTTTTGGCGCTCAAAAAGAGGATGACAAAAGGTCATAAATTCCTGTTTGGACCATACTTCAGAGGCATCGGTGCCTATAAAGACAGCGTCATCTGCCATGGCATTGAAATAGGCATTATGATTAAACTCAGCGACATCACGATGCCATTGATTTAGAAGATTAGTCACAACTGTATCATCGTTTTTGACGGATTTTGTTGCTTGTTGACAGGCTGATACTATACTCATCAATAAAAAGATAACTGCTAAACGTTTCATTTTTTTATGGAATATAAGGTTTTAGTTTGGCTAAGATACTATTTTTAAAATCATGCTACTATTGGTGTATTACAGATGATGTCGTTGCATATGTTTGTCAAAATGATCAACAACAATTTTAGAAAAAATATGTAGGTTTGTAATATTAATTTTTAAAGTTGTTTTGAGCTACAAAGACTTACAATATTACCTCGCTTTACAAAAAATAAAGGGCATAGGCACAGTTAATGCTAAAAAACTAATAAGTCATCTGGGAAGCGCAGAGGCGGTTTTTAAAGCCAAGACAGCTGAATTATCCGGTATCAATGGCATTGGTGCACATCTGATTCAGCAGTTACAGCATAAAGATATTCTGAAAGAAGCAGCCGAAGAAGTGAGACGGTTAGAACAAGAACAAATTGATTTTACGTTATTTACAGACAAATCATATCCTAAGCTACTCAACCATTGTATCGATAGTCCGTTAGTGTTGTTTTCTATGGGTAATATTGCCATAGATACTCAACCTGTCATCAGTATTGTGGGCACCAGAAGTATGACCTCTTACGGTAGGCATTTTTTGGACAATTTTGTAGCCGATTTGGCACCATACAATCCCATCATTGTCAGTGGTTTTGCCTATGGTGTTGATATTACAGCACATAAAGCCGCAATCAAAAACAATTTACAAACTATTGCCGTTTTGGGACACGGCTTAGGACAAATATATCCTAAAGCTCATAAAAAATACATGCAAAATGTCTTGGAAAATGGTGGTTTTTTTACAGAACATTGGTATGGTGAAGCCCCTCTTCGGGAACATTTTTTACAACGTAACCGGATTATCGCGGGATTGGCTGATGCTACCGTTATCATTGAGTCTGCTTCAAAAGGCGGTTCATTGGTTACGGCAAATATTGCCAATTCTTATAACCGGGATGTGTTTGCATTACCGGGTCGCGTGAGTGACACCTATAGTGCAGGTTGTAATAACTTAATCAGAACCAACAAAGCTCAGCTACTCAACTCAGCACAAGATTTAGTTTACTTTCTTAATCTGGACCAACAAAATACCACCCAAAAAACAATACAACCCCAGTTATTCTTAGATTTGAATGGCGAAGAACAAATGATTTATGACCACTTGAAAACCAATGGAAAAATGAGCTCAGATGAATTGGCGCTTGCTGTTAAAATACCTGTTTATAAAATCTCCGGGATTTTATTGGAATTGGAACTAAAAGGGATTGTCAAACCCTTACCCGGCAAACAATTTGAGCTTTCTGTCTGATGCAATAATTTGTTTTAGGTGCATATGTCCTGTTTTTTATTTCATAGCAACCCATTAACTAACGCAAGAATTTATCAGTCATGGCAAAACAATCAAAATACTACGTCGTCTGGCAAGGACATAAACCCGGTATTTATACCTCTTGGACAGACTGTCAAAAACACATTAAGGGCTTTGTAGGTGCAAAATTTAAAGCCTTCAAAAACAGGTCTGTAGCCGAAAAAGCTTTTGCCATGGGCTATGCAGCTTTTAAAGCAAGTGATTTGAAGGATGAAGTTAGTATAGACTGGTCTCAGCTATCATCACAACCTGTTATGGATAGTATTGCTGTAGATGCAGCTTGTTCCGGTAATCCGGGTACTATGGAATACCGAGGGGTTAATACTGGAACTGCGAAGGAACTATTCAGACAAGGACCATTTCCCCAAAGCACTAATAATATAGGTGAGTTTCTGGCCTTGGTTCATGCTCTGGCATTGATGAAACAAACGGGAGATTCGCGTCCTATTTACTCTGACAGCCGGACGGCTATGAGCTGGGTACGCCAAAAAAAGGTCAAAACATCCCTAAAAAAAACCGGCATAAATGCCGGTTCTTTTGATTTGATCGTTAGAGCAGAACAATGGTTGAAAACCAATAGCTACCCTAATAAAATTCTTAAATGGGAAACCAAAATCTGGGGAGAAATTCCCGCAGATTTTGGTCGTAAATAATTTATTTAACGATGATTTTTTGAACTTTACCAAAGTCTTTGTTACCCATTCTTACCAAGTAAACACCCGGTGACATATAGCTCATATCTAATGGATAAGTATATTTATTATCTTTTTTGTTCAAGTTATAATAAACAATTCTTCTACCCATCATATCATGAACTGTTACGGTAACTAATCCATTGTAATCAAGGTTAGATAACTCTAGTTCAAACTGATTGTTATCAAAATCTTTAACAAGCATCACTGCACCTTGATAGATGACATCTTCTACAGATGATGTAGAAACAGCTAGTTTATAATCTTCTGTTTCTCCATAATTACTTTCTTCACAAGCATCATCAGGAACAGGATCATTCCATGCAGATTTAGCTCTCATAAGGTGTTCTCCCTGATTAGCATTTGCAGGAACTACAAAATCTACTGTTTCTGTATGAGTTCCACTAGTTTGGCCATCAGCTATTTCAATGTTGTCTATGATCAATTCATCAGCTGAGAATAGGAAGTCGTCATTGAAATCTACCCAAACTCTGACAAACTGATCACCATAGCCTGTTGTTATAGTCAAGTCATAAGTTGTCCCTTCAGCAACGTGTGCAACCATATCGGTGAAGTCATTATAACCATTTTCACTACACTCTGAAGAGTTACTGAGGTCTGCCAGTTCAAACAATCTAAATCCATCACCCCAAGTACAACTAGATATAGGTTGACAGTTTACCTTGGTAACGACTACTGATACACTATCATTAGAAGAGTCAGCATCATCGTTTAACATAGTTGATACAGTCAAGTCATAATCTCCCAGGTCAATAATATCAACCGTTTGATTAAATGTATATTCCATAGTGGATTGTGCAGCCAAGACAGCAGAAACAGTCTCTGTAACTTCTGTACCGTTAAAGTTGTATTTTACATCAAATCCTGTTTGATCTTGAGAACCAAAGTTTTGGAGTTGAACAACAATACTTTCACCGGCACCTAAAGCTGTTCCTGAAACAGGAGCAATAACACTTACAGCACCTATATCATTTGCATTAAGGTGTGTCACTTGTTTAGTAAAGCTGTCATTATTAGTATCTTCATCACCGCTCATAGAGGTCGTAGCTGTAATCTCATAAGTTTGACCTTCTACACCTAAATCTGCAGTAGTAGAGAATGTAAATTCAGCAGATTCTGAAGAAGCGATAGTACCTGTAAATGCTTCTGTAACAGTTGTTCCACCATCTACCTGATAAGATACGTTAAAATTAGATGCTGCATCAAGTCCGTAGTTAAATATTGTAACGGTAACATTTTCAGCATTGGTTAAAGCACCATTCTGTGGTGCGGAAATGTTGGATACACCGACATCTTTGTTGAAATTAGGCGCGATTTTAAAGACACCTACAACACCTTTTCTTTGAGAGTTGAAATATTCGTTGATAAAGAAGAAAGTCTTATCATCACTAGGGTCAACGTCTATTTTACTGTAATCGCCATAACGGGTTCCTGGTATATTTCCGGTACCATTAGCAATCACTTGTTCTTCGATAGTCATAGTACCCAGCGGGTCAGCGGCATATCTACCAGTGTAGTAAGAGCTAACCATAACTGTCTCTTCTGTCTCAGGTCCTGACATAGATGTATAACCCATACCTATATTTCCTGAAGCGTCCATCGCTAGACTGGCATGCCATGCGTGGCGGTTATCAGGTGCTGTATAAGTTCCTTCCTGGTATAAACTCCAGGGTTGACCATCACCGTTTTGACGTAATTCCATCCAACGTACACCGGCTAATTCACCTGCTGATGCATCAGTATCTACAACAAAGTTGAATACGGCAGAGTTATGAGAACCAAATTTTCTGAACTGAGCCTGATTCATGATAGTTGCTTGTAGTGCATCAATATCTGAACCGCCATTAGGCTGAGTTAGGTTTACAAAACTTGCATCGTCAAATACACTGATAAACGGGGTCAATTCTATTTCCATAGGATCAGACATTGTTGAATTACCTGGCGTTGCCCAATCTACATTACATAACCATAGTTTGATATGGTCAGTACTTACACCACTCCATGCGTCATCTTGCATGTAAACGATAGGTGCATTACCTGGAGCAGGTAAATTATCATTAGTTACATTGAAAGCCTGAGGGCTATAGAAACCGTTTCTAACTATTCCAGGAAGATCAAATCCTAAGATTTGAGCATTGGAATCTCCGGCTAACATTTTCTCTCTTTCTAATGCCCAAACTTTGTTAGTTGCATTAGTGTTGTCTGTCATATAATAACCATCACTCCATACAGATAGTTTTTGATAGTCATTAATAGCTGTCACATTGTACACATACCAACCATCATTAACAGGGTCGGGACCATCAGATACAGCTACCTGTGCTCCGGCACCACCACCATTTAAAAATGATACAACCCAACGATCAGCTGCATTATCATAAGAAGCAGTCAAATCACAACAACCGCTACTTGGGAAAATAGCAGGGTTGGGTGCTGTTTGTTCAGTTAAGGCGTTACCGTTTTTATCATAAATAATAAAACCGGTGTTGAAAACAACAAACACGTGATTAGGACCTACAGCCAAAGATGGGTCTGTTGGTTGAGATGAAGAAGTGTACGCATCAAAAACCAAAGATGGCGTTTTTGAAGCTAATTTCTGAAACATTTCATGTCTATTTCTTACAAAATAGTCATCTTTTGTTTGAGGATCTTTTCCGGGAACTACAATGTTTCTTGAAGCTCTACCGTCTTGCATTTCTTGTTTTTTAGTGATCGCAGGCAATAAGTTTGATTTGGAAGCAATGGATGATACGTGAACCATTCCATCAACTTTACCAACGTAAGTTGGCTTTTTAGCGTCCTGTGCTCTTACACTAAAGAACAATAAGCTAAGAACTAATAAGAAAGTAATCTTTTTGTACATAATATATTTAAAATTTGTTCGCACAAATATAGAAATTAATTGTAATTAATCTAAAAAAACATTGTTAAAGTATTAATTGTCATCATAAACCGTTTATTTATTGAATTTTAGTCATTGAAAATTCCTCTTGAAATGTCAAAGTAAAACTGCAATAACACCATAAAAACAAATGGTTTTCCACTAATGCTATTACTACCCATCTTATTGCTCAATCAACTGAAATCACAAGAACTCATCTGAACTTTCAACATGATTTTTCACGCCATCGTTTAACCGGGAATTCATTAAAAGTATACTGCGCTGCCAGGACAAAATCGCAGATTGATAAAATTTATTTACTTTTAGTGCTTAAAACGTTCTACAGACAGCCTTGTACTGACAAGATTATCTCAATAATACAGTGCAATACTGAATGATCTGTAAGCCACACAAACTATAATATATTATGAAAAAAACTCTTTGGTTTCTTCCGGTTTTAGTTTTAATTCTCGGATTCGTAATTGTCAAACAATACCCTCGCCTTAATATAGTCTCGGGTTATGCGGCAAAAAATATGTGCTCTTGTATGTTTGAAGCCGGTAGAACTGAACAATCCGTCATAGATGAAGATAATAATTTTTCACCCATCAATAAGGTTAAGTATAATATTGACACTACCAGACGCATTGTTGAAGCATCTGTGTTTGGATTGATGAAACGTAAGGCAGTTTTTTATGACAATGTCGGGTGTCAATTGGTTCAAAAAGGAGAAACACCCAAAATCATCGTTGACCACCCCGTATCCAACAATTGTCCCTTGGCAACCTATTACCCTTATGGGCTTGAAGATCATAAAGACACGCTATTTTCAAATATTAATTATAACAAATTGGATAAAGCGGTGCGACTTGCTTTTGATAAACCGGATCGGGACAGTCTTATGACAAGAGCGCTGATAGTCCTTTATAAAGACCATATTATAGCTGAAAAATACGACGAAGGTTTTGATAAAAACACCAAAATACTCGGTTGGTCTATGAGTAAGAGTATTTTGATTACCCTATTCGGTATTTTAGAAAAACAAGGCAGACTCAATGAAGATGATACCGACCTTTTCCCCGAATGGGCCAATGATGAACGAAAAAACATTTCCATCAAAAACCTGATGCAAATGAGTAGTGGTCTGGAATGGAACGAAGATTACAAACATATTTCTGATGTTACCACAATGCTTTTTCTTGAAAATGATATGGGTAGGGTGCAACTGGAAAAGCCGTTGGCTTACCCTGTTGGAAGCCATTGGAACTATTCATCAGGTACTACAAACCTGTTATCATTATTACTGCGCAATAAGTTTCTAACTCATCAGGATTATTTAGATTTCCCGGTTAAACAACTGTATGACAAGCTCGGGATGAAGAGTGCTCTTATGGAAACTGACCCGTCCGGAACCTATGTGTTTTCATCATATGGCTGGGCAACACCTCGTGATTGGGGGAAATTAGGCTTACTCTATTTACATAATGGGGAATGGAACGGCGAACAAATCATCAATAAACACTGGGTGGATTATGTTACCACCCCTTGCGAACATTCCAATGGGGAATACGGTGCTCACCTATGGCTCAATGCCGGCGGTAAATACCCCGATTGTCCACGTGATATGTATATGATGGTAGGCCATCAAGGGCAACGGGTATATGTTTTACCTTCGCAGGACATGGTTATTGTCAGGATGGGTCTCAATGAGACCACTGAATTTGATTATAATACCATGGTCAGCAATATTATTGGTTCCATAGAGCATTAATCAC
>PDQD01000071.1 GCA_002747695.1 Flavobacteriia bacterium | reverse complement strand
ATTTTGGTCACGCGGGGTAAATCAGGGATGACTTGATTGACTCTACCCACGACAGTTATATTGATATGTTCCGGTAAAAGCGGATAAACCTTTTCAAAAAACCATCTGGCCGCATTGAGGTTATGGGGATTATTACTACCTACATAAAACACATCTATAGTCCGGTTGTCTTGTACCAGATGACTCTTATCCTGTTCGCCATGCGGTATTGTCAGGATTGTTTTTGAGGGTAAAAATTGGCTGAAAACAAAATGCTCATCCGGGGATATGGACCAGATGACATCAAACAAATTCAATAAATTAATCTCTGTATTGAACAACCGTCCTAAATCAGGTTTTCTCAGCTCAGGGTTGTAAAACTGACCGGTAAAAAAATCATGGGTATCGACGATGAGTTTAGCGCCTTTGGTCAATGATCTATCTTTGATAAACGGCGCAAACAACACGTAAGATATGATGATATAATCGTACTCATTTTCTTTCAAAACGGCTTTAAAAGCATTGATCTGATTATAGGTCACCCGTTGAAAACCTTTAGGATAACGGGTTATTTTAGTTGGGATAGATGTACCCAACAAATACCTTAAACCACTGATGATTTTTTTGGGTAATAAGTAGCCGTTTCTGATAAGTTGTGTTTGTTTCAATTCATCGATGTTTTCCGGAGTAAACGAACCTGATCTGTTTTGTTCGCCCACAAAATCAACGGTAAAATTTCTGGATTTAAAATAATGGAGTAACTTATGCGCTCTGGCATTATTACCCTGATTTATAATTAATGGATTATCCGGATAGAAATATAGTATCTTTGCCATCGGGTGGTTTTTGCTTAGAATACAAAAATAATTAAAACATCAGATTAACCATGACTCATAGCCCAATAAAGATTTCTGTCATCATGCCGGTGTATAACGTTGCGCGTTTTTTAGAAGAAGCTGTCCTGAGTGTGCTGAATCAAACGTTGAAAGACCTTGAAATCATATTGGTCAATGATGGCAGTACTGATCATTCCGGTTCTATCTGTCAAATGCTGCAAAAACGAGACACAAGAGTCAAGTATCTTGAGCAAGCAAACGCCGGTGTATCCATAGCCCGGAACAACGGCTTAAAAGAAGCAGGTGGCACGTATATTTATTTTATGGATTCTGATGATACCATAGCTAAAGATTTTTTACAAACCTCTTATGACAGCGCCATAAACAATAATAGTGACTTTGTTGTTATAGGCGACTATTACTGCCAAAGAATGCCAGATGCCCCTGCATTTCCCACTTGTGCCATGTTGTTAAGACATCAATTCCTCAAACAATATCCGGATGTAAGGTTTCCGGAAGGCATACAACCCTGTGAGGATGGACTATTTTCTCATCAACTGTTGGCTTTGACAAGTAAGGTATCGCTCAATCCGCAGGGTGTCTATCACTACCGGGAACACGAGAATCAAAACCATCATAAAATCAACGAACAAGCCGGTAAAGTATTACGTCAGATACCCCAATGGTTTGAGCTGTTACACCACTTCTACCAACGCTATAATTTATTTGAAAGTCATGCCCGGCATTTAGCCCTATTTGTAGAACACGAACCGTTTGAATTCAGATATTTATCAATGCCCTTTAACTCACAACAAAAAGAAACCTTACACGGTATGATTAAAGCTTTTATGGCTGAAGATGTATTACCTTACCTCCAACATAAACAAGAGCTGTCAATCCCATTTGTGAAGTTTATAGAAAGTTCTCATTATACGGCATTTGACACCTTTTACCGCCAATACCGCTTAACCAAAAAAATAAAACGTTTTTTAAACAAGCTAAATCCTTTGAGATAGCCCCACCTTATGAGAGCCATAGCTCCCATGCCTTCTCTGCCTGGATTTCGAGCATTTTTTGCCCATTGATGACGGTCGCTCCTTGATCTGCAGCACGGGATAAGAACAGTGTTAGCGAGGGGTTATAGATTAAATCTACAACAGTATGTGAGGCGTTAATCGCCCCATAAGGTATCTCAGGACACGCATCTGTGTTGGGATACATTCCCAGAGGGGTTGTATTGATGATGATGTTATGAGTACTGAGCACCAAAGAATCAACATCTTTATAAGACCAGTAGCGCTTGTCCGTAGATGAAATAAATGTGTATGGTATATCTAATTGCCGGCAAGCATAAGCCACTGCTTTTGAAGCCCCGCCTGTGCCCAAAATCAACGCCTTATGGGTCTTTGCCCGTAAATAGGGCTGCAACATAGTTTTAAACCCTATCCAATCTGTATTATAACCGGTCAGTATGCCGTTGGTTTGCTTGACGGTATTGACAGCCCCTATGTTTTGGGCATCAGGATCAATAACGTCTAAAAAAGACATAATAGTTTCTTTATAAGGAATGGTAACATTAAACCCCTGTAACTCCATAGCCTTAGTTTGGCAAAATGTTTTTAACCCATCCTTATGAGGTATTTCAAAATTGGCATACGTTGCAGGAACTTGGTATTGAGTGGGAAAGTGAGCATCGAAATAAGACTTTGAAAAAGAGTGTTCCAATTGTTCACCAATTAACCCAAAGTGCAATGCATTTATGGCGTTTTTTGAGCCCATTTTTCAAGAATAATGATGATTGCAAAACCTACAACAGCCAGTAATACTGCTAATAACACATGTGATTCTCCGGGATAATCAAACGGTAATACACTTTTGTCCTTCAGTACGATAATTTTATCCTCGACGGTAATCTGTTTGACCACTTTTTTCCACGGCCATATCTTGTTGAGTGACCCGATGATAATTCCTGTCAAAGCAGCGAGTGTGACAGCCCTGTATTTGGTAAGCAAAAATTTGAGTAGTCGCGCAAAGGTCAGCAAACCGATGATAGCGCCTAAACCCAACCAGACTATTGACGTAATATCAAAGGTATGAACCGCGTTCAACACAAAAGCATAAACCCCGAGAAGCACCAAAATAAAAGCTCCGGAAATACCGGGTAAAATCATGGCACATACTGCAATGGCTCCGGACATCATCAGATATAATACTCCGGGACTATTATTGACCGCCGGAGAAATACTGACAATGGCATAAGAAAGTACTATCCCCAAAACCAATGCTATATAGGTTGCAATTCTCCAATCTTTGACCTGCCTCACCACATATATAATACTTGCCACAATCAAGCCGAAAAAAAATGCCCATACCAATACAGGTTCTTTCTGTAACCAATAACTCAATAATTTGACCAATGATAAAACGCTGATTAAAATACCGGAAAATAAAGCCAGAAGGAAGTTCCCGTTGATGGTTTGCCATACGCCTTTCAAGCCTTGCTCTTTAAATGTTTTAATCAGGCCAAAACCAATGGCATTGATACTTTCCAGTAGTTCGTCATAAATACCGGAAATAAATGCTATTGTCCCACCGGAAACCCCGGGAACAACATCGGCTGCTCCCATTGCCATACCTTTTAAGACGATCCATACATAAGCAATCGCCGGACGCTTTTGTGTCATTCTATAAGTTGTTTTATTCAATTAATTGATGGTTAGACAGTAAACTACGGATGTCTTTTTTATTAAGCACTGCGGGAAAAAGCCTTCTGAACAATCTTACACTATTGGGTTTTAAATGATGGAAATATTTGAAAAACCTCAAACCCTGCTCAAAATCTTCTTTTAAGAAATACAAGCCACTTAATCTGATGGCAATCTTATAATGTTGAGAGAATAAGAGTTCAGCATCATGCAGTACATCAATGGCTTTTTGATAATCACCAATATAGTACAGCGCATCTGCCAAACGTAAAAATACATCCAGCTTATTATCTCCCATAATGATACATTTCTTATAACAGTCAACAGCTTTATCAAAGAAAGCATTTTTCATATTGACATCTCCATACAATTTGATGTATTTTACATTGGTATCATCTATACTCATGAGTTGTTGTGCATAAGGAATAATCTCATGATACCGTTGTTGTTTAGTCAACAATTCTATGATGGCTATTAGCGGTTCTTCCCGGTTGGGATCCAGATTTAAAGCTTTTTGATAACTCTCCAAAGATTGCGCTACATCAGATAATTTGGCATAGCAATACCCCATACGCAGATAAGCAAAACTCATAGGGTCTTCCATAGTAGCGGCTATTTTATAACACTGAACCGCTTGTGAAAACTGCTGTAGCTTTTCCAGAGTCTTTGCTTTTTCTACATAAGCTCCTGTAAACTTTTCATCAATCAATATGGCATAATCAAAAGCATCCAGCGCTTCAAAATACCTGCCCAATTTGAAGTGTTCTTTTCCCAACTGATGCCATGCAATCTCATGATAAGGATGAGAATCAATAAAGGCTTCTAAAAAGGCAATAGCTTCCACATGGGCTTTATCCATGTCAAAACAGTAGATAATATTATGGATCAATTGCGTATCTGTAGGATCTAAAACCAAACATTTCTCAAAGTAATTTCTGGCAACACTGTGTTGCTCCAACAACAAATACTCAGATCCAAGCATAAAGAATATATCTATATGGTACTCTGAATCTATCATATCCAACGCCACCAAAAGGTAGTCAATCGCCATTTCATGATCGTTCTGCTTAGATAATAACCGGGCTTTTTGGATGTAGATTTCTTCATTGTCTGGATCCATAATAAACAGATCATCCAATAACATCTCTGCTTCATTCAACTTGTTTTCCGCAATCAAAACTTCACATCTTAGCACATTGATATCTACAGATTTGGGGTATTGACTTACCGCTAAATCTAAAGCTTTTTTAGCCAAAAAAATCTTACCATGATCAATATAATAGGCTATGATTTCTTCAAATTCCAACGAATCAAAGAAAAAAATGCTATCCGTCTTCAACATTTTTTCAAAACGATGCAAACTATTGAAAGTACTGTCTTCAAAATGTAAATCCATTATCCGTTATATTTTATATAAAAATACAACTATACCTCTGGCATCATCAGCAGCCGGTGTATATTTATCAACAAAAGAATCAACATCTATCAGAAGCTAAATGACAATCCTGTTAGCATGTGAAAGCCCGGCATAGGAACCCCGTATTGTTCTGAGTATTCTGCATCGAGAAGATTTTTTAATTGGGCTTTTAAAGTCCACTTTTTTATTTGAAGGGCTAATGACAAATCCACGACTCCATAAGATTCGTTATCATAACGTTGGGCTAAACGGTAATCTATCTGGTGAGTCAATTGTTCGATGAATTGTCCCCTGTAGCTCGTTACCAACTGATGTTTAAAACTGTTTAACCGGTAACGGCTGGTCAGTGCATTGGAATCTTCAATGGTTTCATCCATAAAGGTATAACCAAAATTAAGATTCTGTTGATGTTTCAGTAGTTTGAAGGCATAATTAAAATCAAGCTCAATTCCCATAGCATCTACCCGGTTGTAATTAACGGCATGCCATTTGTCATCGATTGCCGGTTTTTTAACCCAGTCTATAAGATCTGTGGCACGTCTGTAAAAAGCCGCTGAATGAAAATTCACATTATTTTTATCCACATAAAAGCCTAATTCAACTGTTTCAGCTTTTTCAGGCTTAAGATCTGCATTCCCCGCTTCCACCGGACTGTTATAATACATATTGGTAAAGGTAGGAATTCTACTGGTAAGCCCATAATTAGCATAAAGCTTTAGCTGTTGGTTGACCTTGAATCCGGCTTCAAACCCGGGATACATAAAAAAGCCAAAATCAGAATAGTTGACAGCATTGAATCCGGCATTAAGAGAGAGTTTATCATCCATTAGTTTAACCCTGTGCTCTCCAAAAAATGAAACAGTTTGTCTGTCATGATTACCGAGATTACTACTGACTAAGTTACCAAACTGGAAATCTATCCCTGCTGCAGACTGACCTAAAACATTGTCAAAGGAAGTTTTTGCCGCAATATTGATTTGATTGTTTTCGTGCGTGTTTTTATAATAATCAGGATCGTGTCTTAAGAATAAGTACATATCATCATTATAACGCCATGAGCCGCTTAAATTAAGCTTGAAATTCTCAAAGCCAAATGAGCGTTTTACCGCCAACAGACTTGTTTTGGTTTCCTCGTATTGTTCACTATACTCAGGGTTAGCATAGAAACCATTGGCACCAAAATCGCGTTGGGTGTACATAGACAATACCTCATAAGCACCGAGATTGAACTTCAGAAAGGAGTTCAAATGTTTAAAATCTGTATTATACCTGTAACCTTTGGAATCCAATCTGTTGATTTGAAAAACAACAGAATTATTCTTATCCAGCATTTGCTGAGTGTATATCGTTGCCCCATAAGTATCAAAACTACCTGCATTAAGGCTAAATAGTGTTTTATTAGATTGGGGTTTTTTGGTCACCAGATTGACCATCCCATTCATGGCATTTTGTCCGTACAGTCTGGATGCAGAACCTTTGACAACTTCGATTCGGTCAATCACTTGTGGATTTAACATCCCGTTCATCATATGATGTCCTGTTTGTAAATCATTCATACTGATACCGTCTATCATTAAAAGTGATTGGTTAAAGTTCCCTCCTCTTATGTATAAATCAGACTGCATCCCGGCAATCCCTCTATGTCTGAGATCCACACCATTCAGGTTTTGTAGTGCCGCGTGGGTTGTACTTTGTAATAAATTGATAGATTCTGATTCTAACAACTGTATATTATGAGACACTTCTGAGACAGGTAGAGAAAATCTGGTGTTTTCAATAATGACTTCATCCAACTTTTGAACAGAATCCAAAGTTTCTTGACTATGTGCTGCCAGTAGAAAGAAAAACAATAGTGTATTAAAAAAAATTAATCTTGTTTGAGACATTTTAAATTGATTTAATAGTTAGTTTAGATTTAAATTGATTTATTAAATTTTGATTCTACCGAAAAACACTAACAACAACGGGGCTTTTTAAACTTTAATTATTGATGTTAGTTTAAGCGTTGAAAAGATCTTCTATTCAGTAATTTATTCTGACTGTAACGATGACTTATATACAGTTTTCAAATCAGCCGATACTTATTGAGATCTGTCAATTCTTTGCTTTTCAGCAAACCCAAATTTAAGCCGTGCAAGATAGTATTAAATAAAAAAAACATCAAATGTGATTTGATGTTTTTTCATAAAAGATTAACGTATATATAAGTAAGCAATTATGCTTGTCCTGTCGGACCAAAGTTCAATGGTATTTGGGTTTTACTTTCTTGTTCTTCGATCTTACCATGCATCTGCTCAAACTTATTGACATTTTCAGCCAAGGCTCTCATAAACCTTTTGGCATGTTGTGGGGTCAAGATGACTCTTGAGGTCACTTTAGCCTTGGGTCTGCCGGGCATTACTGTGACAAAATCTACAACAAATTCTGAGATAGAATGGTTGATAATCGCAAGGTTAGAATAAACACCATCGGCAATTTCCTCAGGCAATTCTATGTTCAATTTCCCTTCTTTATGTTTATTTTGATCGTCTTTATTCATAATCAAATTCTCTGTTATTATTTAAGGCTTCCATATCATTTTTTGACCCTACAATAAAATGATCATAACGTCTTAAACCAGTACCGGCAGGTATTTTCTTACCAACAATGACATTCTCTTTCAAGCCTTCCAGATAATCTATTTTTCCGCTTACCGCAGCATTGTTAAGGACTTTGGTTGTTTCCTGGAATGACGCTGCTGAGAACACAGATTTGGTCTGTAAGGACGCTCTGGTAATACCCTGTACTATTTGCTCAGCTGTTGCCGGGTTGGCATCTCTGGCTTCTGCAAGTACTTTGTCCTCACGTCTCAAATAAGAGTTGGCATCTCTCAGTTGTCTTGCCGTAATGATTTGTCCGGGTTTTAAGTCTGTAGAATCTCCCGGATCCACAACAACTTTCAATCCGTAAACTCTGTCATTTTCTTCGATAAAGTCAACCTTATGAACCATTTGATTTTCAAGGAATAAAGTATCTCCCGGATCAATAATTTTCACTTTACGCATCATTTGTCTTACGACAACCTCAAAGTGTTTGTCATTGATTTTCACCCCTTGTAAACGGTAAACCTCCTGAATTTCATTCACGATATATTCCTGAAGTTTATAAGGACCTTTAATTCTTAAAATATCTGTAGGTGTAATTGACCCGTCTGATAAAGGCATACCCGCTTTGACATAGTCATTTTCCTGAACCAATACCTGATTTGATAATTTAATCAAATATTTTTTCACCTCTCCGGTCTTGCTTTCTACCATAATCTCACGGTTACCTCTTTTGATCTTACCAAAAGACACAACCCCGTCTACCTCTGATACTACAGCAGGATCCGACGGATTACGAGCTTCAAACAGCTCAGTTACCCTCGGTAAACCACCGGTAATATCTCCCGCTTTACCTGCAGCACGTGGAATTTTCACTAATACGGTACCGGAGGCAACTTTATCACCTTCCGCTACATTCAGATGGGCACCTACAGGCAAGTTGTACGAACGTAAAACTTCATCTGTTTTAGGATCGATAATCTGAAGTGTCGGGATAATCTTCTTGTTTTTAGACTCGGTGATGATCTTTTCGGTAAATCCTGTTTGCTCATCAATCTCAACTTTATAGTTAAGACCTTTTTCTATATCTTCAAACTTAACTTTTCCGGCAAATTCTGAAACAATAACAGCATTGTGAGGATCCCAACTACAGATAACTTCACCTTTCTTAATTGAATCGCGACCTTCCATATAGTATTCAGAACCATAAGGAATGTTTTTAGAACTTAGAGTCAATCCGGATTTAGGATCTGTTATTCTTATTTCTGCGGTTCTTGAGATTACAACATATCTGTCTTTACCGTCGTCATCTGTTGTTTTTACAGTTTGTAAATCTGATATATCGATTTTACCGTTGAAATTCGACTCCAGTTTATTTTCTTCTGAAACTGTTCCTGCAACCCCTCCTACGTGGAATGTACGTAACGTAAGCTGTGTACCGGGTTCTCCAATGGACTGTGCGGCAATAACACCAACAGCTTCACCCATTTGAACCATCTTATTGGTAGCCAGACTACGACCGTAACACTGCGAACAAATTCCTCTTTTAGACTCACAGGTCAATGGTGAACGAACTTCTACACTCACCACATTAGCAGCTTCTATTTTTTTAACAATGATCTCATCTATCTCACCTCCGGCAGGAACAATAAGCTCATCAGTTTCCGGATGATATACATCATGCAATGAAATTCTACCTAAGATTCTTTCGCCTAATGATTCTACGACTTCGTCATTTTTGACTAATGCAGAAACTTCAAGTCCTCTTAGCGTACCACAATCTTCCTCATTGACGATGACATCCTGAGAAACATCAACCAAACGTCTGGTAAGGTAACCCGCATCAGCCGTTTTAAGGGCGGTATCCGCCAAACCTTTACGAGCACCGTGCGTAGAGATAAAGTATTCAAGAATTGATAAACCTTCTTTAAAGTTTGAAATAATCGGGTTTTCAATAATATCTCCACCGGCAGCTGTAGATTTTTTAGGTTTTGCCATCAATCCACGCATACCAACCAACTGACGAATTTGATCTTTTGAACCCCGTGCTCCGGAATCCAACATCATATACACAGAGTTAAATCCTTGTTGGTCTTCTCTAATACGTTTCATGGACAATTCTGTCAACTCATTATTAGCAGCAGTCCATACATCAATCACCTGGTTGTAACGCTCTTTGGTACTCAATAAACCAATATTGTGATTATCGACAATAGAATCCACTTTTTTACGGGCATCGGCTATCAAACCTGTTTTAGCTTCGGGAATAATAATATCTCCCAAACTGAATGATAATCCACCTTTAAAAGCATAGTGATATCCCATACGTTTTATTTCATCCAAAAACTTGGCTGTCGTAGGTATATCAGTGATTTTTAATATTCTACCGATAATGTTTCGCAATGATTTTTTAGTCAAAACATCATTGACATAACCGGCTTCTTCAGGAACGACTTCATTGAATAATACGCGACCAACAGTAGTGTCTATCAATTGCGTAACCAATTCGCCATTCTCATCTAAGTCTTTAGTACGTACTCTGATAAAAGCGTTGAGGTCTATACGTTTTTCACTGAAAGCAATGATAACTTCTTCCGGAGAATAGAACGTCATACCTTCACCTTTTACAGGATGTTCAGGTGTTGTTTTACGACCTTTAGTCATATAATACAGACCTAAAACCATATCCTGAGACGGTACAGTAATTGGGGCACCGTTAGCAGGATTCAGAATACTATGAGAAGCCAACATCAATAATTGAGCTTCCAGAATAGCTTCAGGACCCAAAGGTAAGTGAACCGCCATCTGGTCACCATCGAAGTCAGCGTTAAAGGCCGTACAGGTCAATGGGTGCAGACGAATCGCTTTACCTTCTATCAATACAGGTTGGAAAGCCTGAATACCCAGCCTGTGCAATGTAGGCGCACGGTTGAGTAATACCGGATGTCCTTTAATAACATTTTCTAAGATATCCCATACGACAGGTTCTTTACGGTCGATGATTTTTTTAGCTGTTTTTACAGTTTTTACAATACCTCTTTCTATCAGTTTTCTGATAACAAAAGGCTTATAAAGCTCTGCTGCCATGGCTTTGGGTAATCCACATTCGTGCATTTTCAGTTCAGGCCCTACAACAATTACAGAACGGGCTGAATAATCGACCCTTTTACCTAACAAGTTTTGACGGAAACGTCCTTGTTTACCTTTTAATGAATCAGAGAGTGATTTTAAAGGTCTGTTATTGGCTGTTTTAACAGCCGATGATTTTCTGGTATTATCAAACAAAGAATCAACCGATTCCTGAAGCATCCTTTTTTCATTTCTCAAAATAACTTCCGGTGCTTTGATTTCCATCAAACGTTTCAGACGGTTGTTTCTGATGATTACCCTACGGTACAAATCATTGAGATCTGAAGTCGCAAAACGACCACCATCCAATGGTACCAATGGTCTCAATTCCGGCGGAATTACAGGAATTACTTTGAGAATCATCCACTCCGGTCTGTTTTCAAAATTCTTTTGCGATTCTCTGAAAGCTTCTACAACTTTTAAGCGTTTTAACGCTTCCAGTTTACGTTGTTTAGACGTTTCATTATTGGCTGAATCACGCAGTTGATAAGATAATTCGTCAAGATCTAATCTGGCTAATAAATCAACCAGACATTCAGCACCCATTTTGGCTATAAATTTGTTAGGATCAGAATCATCCAAATACATATTTTCCTGAGGTAAAGTCTCCAGAATATCCATATATTCTTCTTCTGTAAGGAAGTCCATTTTTTGTATAGGCTCTCCATCCACATTTTTAGCTATACCCGGTTGGATCACAACATATCTCTCGTAGTAGATAATCATATCCAGTTTTTTGGATGGTAATCCCAATAAATAACCTATCTTGTTAGGTTGAGATTTGAAATACCATATATGGGCTATAGGCACTACGAGGTTGATGTGCCCTGTACGTTCACGACGCACCTTTTTCTCAGTGACTTCCACCCCGCATTTATCACACACGATACCTTTGTAACGGATACGTTTGTATTTACCACAAGCACATTCATAGTCTTTTACAGGACCAAAAATACGTTCACAGAACAAACCGTCACGTTCAGGTTTATGTGTACGATAGTTTATAGTTTCCGGTTTAATTACTTCTCCTCTGGAATCCTTCAGGATTTTTTCAGGAGACATCAAACCGATTGATATTGAGTTAAATTTTTTGACAGAATATTTCTCTTTTTGTCTTGCCATCTTGGTTTATTATAAAAATGAGATAAAATATTATTCGTTTAGGGTGACATCAAGTGCCAATCCTCTCAATTCATGTAACAATACGTTAAATGATTCGGGTAATCCCGGTTCAGGTAATGACTCACCCTTAACTATGGCTTCATAAGTTTTGGCTCGTCCCATAACATCATCTGATTTTACGGTCAGTATTTCACGTAGTATAGATGATGCACCATAGGCTTCAAGTGCCCAAACTTCCATCTCTCCAAAACGCTGTCCACCAAATTGAGCTTTACCACCCAAAGGCTGTTGCGTAATCAATGAGTATGGTCCAATAGATCTGGCGTGCATTTTATCTTCAATCATGTGACCCAGTTTAATCATATAGATCACACCTACGGTTGCCGGTTGGTCAAAACGCTCTCCGGTACCACCATCATACAGATAAGTACTTCCGTAACGGGGTACTTCAGCTTCGTCTGTCAGAGCATTGATATCATTAATAGATGCACCGTCAAAAATAGGTGTCGCATATTTTTGACCCAATTTCTGACCTGCCCAACCTAATACCGTTTCATAAATCTGACCGATATTCATACGCGATGGTACCCCTAGCGGATTAAGAACGATATCTACAGGTGTTCCATCCTCCAAGAATGGTAAGTCTTCATCTCTTACGATACGAGCGACAATACCTTTGTTACCGTGACGACCGGCCATCTTATCACCAACTTTGAGTTTTCGTTTTTTAGCGATATAAATTTTAGCGAGTTTCACAACACCTTTAGGAAGCTCATCACCAACAGACATTGTAAATTTCTGACGTCTCAAAGTTCCCTGAAGATCGTTGAGTTTAATTTTATAATTGTGTAACAACTCAGAAATCAAATGGTTGGTATGACTGTCTGTTGTCCAGGTGCTTTTATTAAAGTGTGCATAATCCTCAATAGATTGTAGCAACTTAAGCGTAAACTTCTTACCTTTTGGCATCATTTCTTCTCCAAGGTCATTGAAGACTCCCTGACAAGTTTTACCATTGACCAATCTGAATAGTTTTTCGACCAACACATCTTTTAACATTTTGTACTTAGTCTCAAACTCTGCTTCCAAGCGGGCACTGTCTTCTCTGTCTTTGGCTCTTTTGCCTTTGTCTTTTACGGCAATCTGGAACAATTTCTTGTCAACGACAATACCGCTAAGTGATGGCGATGCTTTCAGTGACGCATCTTTGACATCACCGGCTTTATCTCCAAAGATAGCACGTAGTAATTTTTCTTCAGGTGTAGGATCAGACTCTCCTTTAGGCGTAATTTTACCTATAAGAATATCACCCGGTTTTACCTCTACCCCTACTCTTATCATTCCGTTTTCATCCAAATCCTTGGTAGCCTCTTCACTGACATTCGGAATATCATTGGTCAATTCCTCTGCACCCAGTTTGGTATCTCTGACATCCAATGAATATTCATCAATATGTACTGAGGTAAAGATATCCTCTCTTACAACCCGTTCTGAAATTACAATCGCATCCTCAAAGTTATACCCTTTCCAAGGCATAAACGCTACTTTAAGGTTTCTTCCCAGTGCCAATTCTCCTTTTTCTGTGGCATAACCCTCACATAAAACCTGACCTTTCTCCACCCGATCTCCTTTTTTGACAATAGGCTTAAGGTTGATGGTTGTACTTTGATTTGTTTTTTGGAATTTAATCAACGGATAAGTGACTTCATCCGGATCAAAACTCACCAATCTTATTTCATCTGAACGGTCATATTTAATGATGATTTTGTCAGCATCCACATATTCTACCACACCACTATCAGTGGCATTCATTAATATTCTGGAATCTTTGGCTACCCGTTTCTCAAGTCCTGTACCTACAATAGGCGATTCAGGTTTGATCAATGGTACAGCCTGACGCATCATGTTTGAGCCCATCAAAGCACGGTTCGCATCATCATGCTCCAAAAACGGGATTAAAGAGGCTGATATGGAGGCAATCTGATTAGGTGCCACGTCCATATAATCCACTTTATCACGGGTTACAACAGGGAAATCACCTTCTTCACGTGCAGTAATACGGTTACTTATCAAGCCCCCATTTTCATCTATCTCCATATTAGATTGTGCTATTTTCTTAGCTTCTTCTTCCTCTGCACTGAGATAAATAGGTTCTTCTTTTACGTTGACGACGCCATCTTTTACTACCCGATAAGGCGTTTCTATAAAACCTAAAGCATTGACTTTGGCATAGACAGCCAATGAGGAAATCAGTCCGATATTTGGTCCCTCAGGCGTTTCAATAGGACATAATCTTCCGTAATGGGTAAAGTGAACGTCACGTACCTCAAATCCGGCACGCTCTCTTGATAAACCTCCGGGTCCAAGCGCTGATAAACGACGTTTATGGGTAATCTCTGCCAATGGATTGGTTTGATCCATAAACTGAGACAACTGGTTGGTTCCAAAGAATGAATTGATAACCGATGACAAGGTTTTGGCATTGATCAAATCAATAGGTGTAAACACCTCATTATCACGAACATTCATACGCTCTCTAATGGTACGCGCCATACGTGATAAACCAATTCCGAACTGGTTAGCCAATTGCTCACCAACAGTTCTTACACGTCTGTTTGATAAGTGGTCAATATCATCTACCTCTGCTTTTGAATTAATCAATTCAATAAGGTATTTGATGATGATGATAATATCTTGCTTGGTCAGTGTTTCTTCACTCATGTCAAGATCAAGACCAAGTTTTTTGTTCATTCTGTAACGTCCTACCTCACCAAGGCTATAACGTTGTTCAGAGAAGAATAATTTATCAATAATACCTTTGGCTGTTTCATAATCGGGCGGTTCAGCATTTCTCAACTGACGGTAGATATGTTCCACAGCCTCAACCTCCGAGTTGGTGGGGTCTTTTTGTAAAGTATTGTGAATAATGGCGTAATCGGCCAGTAAATTATCTTCTTTATGTAAAAGGATAGATTTAGAACCACTATCGATAATTTCTTCAATATGTTCTTTTTCTATGATGGTATCACGGTCAAACACGATTTCATTACGTTCGATGGAAACCACTTCACCGGTATCCTCATCCACAAAATCCTCGAACCATGTTTTAAGAATACGGGCAGCAGTTTTACGTCCGATAACCCGTTTTAATCCGGCTTTTGATACTTTTATTTCTTCTGCCAGATCAAAAATTTCCAATATATCTTTATCACGCTCATAGCCAATAGCACGTAACAAAGTAGTCACCGGTAATTTTTTCTTTCTATCAATATAGGCATACATCACCTGATTGATATCTGTGGCAAATTCTATCCATGAACCTTTAAAAGGAATGACACGGGCAGAGTACAGTTTGGTTCCATTGGCATGAAAGGATTGACCAAAAAATACGCCCGGTGAACGGTGTAATTGGGATACAATAACACGCTCAGCACCATTGATTATAAATGAGCCGCTATCGGTCATATAAGGGATTGCACCCAGATAGACATCTTGTACTACGGTCTCAAAATCTTCGTGCTCCGGATCTGTACAGTAAAGTTTCAGTCGTGCTTTGAGCGGTACTGAATAGGAAAGACCTCTCTCGATACACTCTTGTTGTGAATATCGCGGTGGATCAACAAAGTAATCCAAAAATTCCAATACAAATTGATTTCTTGTATCAGTTATAGGGAATATATCGGAAAAGGTTTTGTACAGTCCTTCGTTATCTCGATCTTCTGCTTTGGTTTGAAGTTGGAAGAAATCTTGAAATGATTTGATTTGAATGTCCAAAAAGTCAGGGTATTCAGTCGTAAGAGGAGCTGAAGAAAAGTTGACTCTTTGATTATTTGATTGCGTTGCCAATGGAATAAGTTTTACTATGTTTTTAAAGAACGAATTATATACGCAAAATGGTTTAGGTCTTCCCAGATGGTTAAATCGGGATGACCTAAACCCTTTATGAGGTTGTAGATATCTATTTCAATTCTACTTCTGCGCCTGCCTCTTCTAAAGATTTTTTCAAACCTTCAGCCTCGTCTTTTGCTACACCTTCTTTTACAGGAGCAGGTGCGCTATCTACGATAGCTTTTGCTTCTTTAAGACCTAGTCCGGTAAGTTCTTTAACTAGTTTTACAACTGCTAATTTTGATCCACCGGCTGCTTTAAGAATTACATCAAATTCTGATTTTTCTTCTGCTGCAGCTCCGCCTTCTCCACCTGCTGCCGGACCTGCTACTGCAACTGCTGCAGCTGCTGGCTCAATACCGTACTCTTCTTTTAATATTTCTGCCAACTCGTTGACTTCTTTTACAGTTAAGTTGACTAATTTTTCAGCGAAATCTTTTAAATCTGCCATTTTAATTAAATTTAAAAATTGTTTATTTGTTTATTTAGTACTCAGATTATTTTTCTGATAGTGTTTTAATGATACCTGCTAACTTACCGCCACCTGACTGTAATGCTGAAATAACATTTTTAGCTGGTGATTGTAATAAGGTAACGACTTCTCCTATTAATTCTTCTTTAGACTTGATATTGACTAGAGCTTCTAAGTTCTCATCACCTATATAAATAGATTCTTCGACATAAGCGCCTTTCAATACCGGCTTTTCAGATTTTTTGCGGAAGTCTTTAATCACTTTGGCCGGAGCTTTACTCACTTCAGCAATCATCAATGATGTGTTGCCTTTGAGTACGCCTGGTAATTCTCCAAAGTCTTTATCAGATCGTTCCATTGCTTTAGCAAGCAATGTATTCTTAACCACTGACATTTTAACATTTGCTTTGAAACACGCCCTTCTTAAGTTGGACGTATCAGAAGCATTTAAGTCTGAAATGTCTGCCAAATAGATAACACTATTATCGGTCAGTACAGTGGTTAAGTCCTCAATGATTCTCGATTTTTCTTCTCTTGTCATGTGTTTAGATTTAACTTACTATACTGATTTAATATCAATGTTAATACTTGGACTCATAGTGCTGGACAGGTAAATACTTTTCATGTAATCACCTTTGGCCGTAGCAGGTTTGAGTTTTTTAATGGTTGTAATCAATTCCTTTGCATTTTCTGCAATCTTGTTAGCGTCAAAGGATACTTTGGC
>PDQD01000070.1 GCA_002747695.1 Flavobacteriia bacterium | reverse complement strand
TTTTCCTCCTACTTTAAATTTAGCCTTAAATGACATAATAAAAAAATTTAATAATTAATAAAAAGTTATCTGTGTAAAATAGATATTTACGCTCCAAATATAATAAAACTTTTTTTCTGGCAAAAAAACCAACTATTGTTTTCACAATATTTCATTTACATTTTAGTTCTCTTCATAACAAATGACACAAGCATTACTATCTGCCACATTTGTACCTTTTCAAATCAAATGATGATGATCTCTAAACTTGTAAAATTTACTGTTAAAACAAATGTCCTTATCTATCACCGTCTATACATTAGACCGGTGACGGATAAATCTTTTATATATTTGTACCATGACTAAAGCACAATTTAAAGAATTGGGACAACTTTTATCCACAGAAAAAAACATTGTCATTGTCCCGCATAAAAACCCTGATGGTGATGCTATAGGATCTGTTTTAGCGTGTTACCATTACCTTAAGAAGAAAGATCACAACGTTCAGATTGTCAGTCCTAACAGTCACCCGCAATTTTTAGCTTGGCTTCCGGGCGCTGATACCATATACAGGTTTGATTACCACAATATACAATCAAAACAAGCCATCAACGACGCTGATCTTATTTTTTTGATGGACTTCAATACCCTGAGTCGTGTAGGTGATGATATGCAAAAAACACTGGAAGCGTATCAAGGTACTTTTGTGATGATAGACCATCATCAGGAACCCTCAGACGTGGCGAAATATCTGTTTTCTGACACCTCTGTATGTGCTACCGCGCAAATGTTTTATTATTTTTTAGAACAATTGGGTGACTTGTCTTTAATAGACCGCACTATAGCTACTTGCATCTACACAGGCATTCTCACCGATACCGGTTCCTTCAGATTTGCAAGCACCACTGCTGACACACACCGCATTGTCGCCAATCTTATTGATAAAGGCGCTGACAATTCGGCTATTTACAGCAGTATTTTTGACCAGAACACTTATGGCCGTATGCAGCTTCTCGGCGTTGCATTACAAAACCTCGTCGTGTTGCAGGAATATAATACCGCCTATATCACCATTACGGAAGCTGAAAAATCGGCTCATGATTTCCAAAAAGGCGACACCGAAGGATTTGTCAACTATGCCTTATCCATCAAAGACATTAATTTCGGGGTAATCTTTATAGAGGATAAAGAACAGGAAATCATCAAAATATCCTTTAGATCCAAAGGCAATTTCTCTGTCAACAAGTTTGCCAGACAACATTTTGACGGTGGCGGACACGATAATGCCGCCGGTGGACGTTCAAAACAGGATATGAAAGAAACTGTTGAGCAATTTACAGCCTTACTCCCTCAATATAAAAATGAAATCATCAATTCTTATGAATCATAATTGGATTTATATCATGATTGCCCTGTTGTTTGTCGGGTGTTTTAAGCCCAAAGCAAGGCACCCTATCACTTACACATCGGGCAGGGATCAATCAACGTCTATTGCTTTCAACAAAAAACTCTATGAACTGGAGAGCAAACGCATTGAATCCTACATTAAAAAAGACAGTCTGAATGTTTATCAAAACTCTAAACTTGGATTTTGGTATGCCATTACCAATGACATCAAGGACGATATTTTTCCCGAAAAAGGAGATAAGGTAACATTTGATTATGCTGTGTATGACTTTGACGGTCATCTGTTGTATGCTAAAGAAGATCTGGGGAGACAATCGTACTATGTAGAGCAACAAGAGATGATTCAGGGTTTACAAGCCGGCATACAATATTTGAACAAAGGTGAAAAAGTTATATTTTTGTTCCCTTCACATATGGCTTACGGCTATTATGGCGACAGAAATAAAATAGGAGCCAACACCCCTATCATTATAACATTAGAACTAATAGACATTAACAAAAAGAATATTAAACCATGAAACAAATGACGAGTTTATTACTGAGTTTTATCACACTCATCAGTGTACTATCATGCCAAAGTCAACAACAAGACGAAGGTATTTATGCCGATATACAAACCGACAAGGGAACAATTTCGATCAAATTAGAATTTGAACAAGCCCCTGTTACAGTTGCAAATTTTGTATCGCTTGCCGAAGGCAACAATAAAAATGTTGCTGAAGACTACAAGGGTAAAAAGTTTTATGATGGACAGGTTTTTCACCGCGTCGTTCCCAATTTTGTCATTCAGGCAGGTGATCCAACCGCACAAGGTTCAGGAGGTCCGGGCTACAAATTTGAAGATGAAATCAAACGGGACAGTACGGGAAAACCTGTATTAATACATGACAGAGCAGGAACCTTATCTATGGCCAATGCCGGTCCAAACACCAATGGCAGTCAGTTTTTTATCACTCATAAAGCCACGCCACACCTAGACGGCAAACACGCTGTATTTGGTTATGTGGTCAATGGTCAAGAAGTTGTTAATTCTATAACCCAAGGCGATAAAATCATCAGCATCAACATCACCAGAAAAGGTCAAGACGCTGAACAGTTTGATGCACCGAGAATCCTGGCTAAATCTTTAAAATCATATGAAGATAAACTGGCAAAAGAGGCTAAAGAACTTGAAGAAGCTAAAAAACAACTTCCCAAAATAACTGCTGATAAAGCCAAGTTTTTTTCTGACATGAAAACTAAAGCAAAAACCTACAATTCAGGATTAAAGGTTTATACGCTGAAAAAAGGTACAGGGGAAAAACCAAAATCCGGAGTCACAGTCTTAGTCAATTATGCCGGTTATTTTACCGATGGTCATATGTTTGATACCAGCTGGAAGGATTTGGCTAAAACATTTGCCACATACAACACACAAAAAGATAAACAAAACGGCTACCAGCCTTTTAAAGTACCCTACAACAAAGAAGCCCGTTTAATTAACGGTTTTAGAGAAGGTTTACTTCAGATGGAGTACGGTGAAAAAGCGTTGCTATTTATTCCCTCATATTTAGGATATGGCGAAGCAGGTGCCGGCAATGTTATTCCGCCTAACACCAATCTGGTCTTTGAAGTAGAAATTTTAGATGAAAAGTTTTAAGGGATTAATCAAAAAACTTTAATATAGTAGAAGCTGCGTCATAGGGCGTAGCTTTTTTTTGTTTTAAAAGCTCCAATTGATTATTCAATTCCTTTTTAACATTCTTATGCGTGTAAAACTTGTTCAACACGGCCTGATTTAAAGTATCAAATAACCAAAACTCTTCTTGCTGTTCGCGTTTGGCAATAAAAGTATCATTGTCTTTGGTATAAGATACATAAGACTGTATCATTTCCCAGACTTTATCTATACCGATATGCTCCAGCGCACTACACGTCAAAACTTTGGGTATCCAACCGTTGGGCTTTTCTGAAAAAAGATGTAAAGCGTTGATATATTCTTGTCTCGCCAGTTTTGCTCTCTGAATATTATCGCCGTCAGCTTTATTGATAAGTATAGCATCGCACAACTCCATAATCCCCCGTTTCATACCCTGCAATTCATCTCCGGCACCTACAATCTGTAATAGGAGAAAAAAATCCACCATAGAATGTACCGTTGTCTCGCTTTGTCCTACGCCTATAGTTTCAATAAGAATAACATCATAACCTGCTGCTTCACACAACACAATACTTTCCCTGGTTTTTTTGGCAACACCTCCCAAATGCGACCCAGATGCTGAGGGTCTGATAAATACATTGGAATTTTGCACTAAACGCTCCATCCTGGTCTTATCACCCAGAATACTGCCCTTGCTTTGTGAACTACTGGGATCTACAGCCAATATAGCCACTTTTTTACCTTCGGCTGCCAACAAACCGCCAAAAGACTCTATAAAAGTACTTTTTCCGGCACCGGGCACACCGGTAATACCTATACGAATACTGTTACCACTGAGTGGTAAACATTGATTAATCAATTTCTCTGCCTGCGTTCTGTGTTTTTCATGTTCACTCTCTACAAGCGTTATCGCTTTACTCAAAGAAGGCATGTGACCTTCTAAAATACCAGAAAATAATTGTTTGATAGTACTCAAAATTATAATTTTAAAGCGTTTATACCATGTTTTTCACCAACCTCAGACAAATCAATAAATCCTTGATTACAGGTAGATTAAAATAAAAAACCTTACAAAAGGAACGAATCCTAAACTTTTAAGGCCTTAAAGTCCTCGCCTTAATCATTGCCCTCTTATAAATTCAGACAAACTTACGCATATTTTTTATAATGTAAGTGACAACTTATGGAATCTAAACCCGGAAAAATAATGCAACATTAAAAAAGACTTTAACAGCTGTTAATCACTTTTACCATATCACTTTATATCGAAGTCCCATGGGTTATATATCAAAACAGTCTGACAATCTGTAACAATTCTTTAACAGAAATAATTTTGATAACGTAAAACTTAAGTGAAAGGACATTAGAACAAAAACAATCGCAGAAAATCGAAACTACGACTATTTTAAGTTGAAAATTTATGAAACCTAAGTTACATAACAGCCATTCTAATTAGCCTTCACAAATGACAACAATGAGAAAAACCAAAAACGTAAATAACTGATTAAAAGATGGTTTTGTTTTTTATGTCAGTTGATGTCATTTTTTTAACTTTTGGATCAACGCTGTTAGCACTTAAAAAAACATGATATATTTCACTTTATATCATTTATTCTCATTAATATAATTATATTTGTAGTCAATAATTTGATTATGAAAAAGGGTAAGTTAACGCTTATCCTAAGGGGGTAAACAAAGGAGTGTGTCGTCAAAAGCGACACACTTTCTTTTTTACACACACTTAGTCATACTGACTGGTCTAAAAAAGCTTCTCATATCACTACGCTAACTATTTACAGGACAAAAAATTCCATAAATCCGGTCAGCCTGTAAAGATTTGACCTCATGAAACATATGTAACATACGATGTTAATTAACGTTTGGCAAAAACCCTTAATTGATCAAAGCCATATAGTCTTGTTCAGATAAAATAGTAATGCCCAGCTTAGTTGCTTTATCCCGTTTTGCCGGTCCCATTTTGTCACCGGCGATGACATAGTCAGTATTTTTGGAAATCGAACTGCTGATCACACCACCATGTTGTTCTATTGAAGTCTTAAGTTCTGTTCTTGAAAAATGGGTAAATACTCCGGAAACCACTACTTTTTTGCCTTCAAACTGATTGCCCAACAGCGTCGACTGATCCTCGTTGACAGCTAATTGAACCCCATATTGTTTTAAGCGTTGTACTAATTGGATATTTATCAAATCATTTGAAAAAGCCATAATACTCTCCGCTATTTTATCTCCTATGTCATCGACACTGATTAATGCTTCAAAACCGGCTTGCATCAGTGCTTCTATGTTTTTAAAGTTCTTGGCTAAACGTTTGGCAACGGTCTCCCCCACATAACGGATACCTAAGGCATACAACACCCGTTCAAACGGAATATTTTTCGAAGCTTCTACACCTTTAACAATATTCACAGCCGATTTCTCCGCCATACGCTCCAGCGGAATAATGGCCTGTGCCGTCAACTCATATAAATCAGCATAATTGTGGATGAGTCCGGCATCATAGAGTAAACTGATCGTTTCACCACCCAAACCTTCGATATCCATCGCTTTTCTGCTGATAAAATGTTCAATACGCCCTTTGGCCTGTGTAGGACAGCCATAGGTATTGGGGCAATAATGTTTGGCATCACCCTCCTCCCTGACAAGCGGCGTATGACAATCCGGACAATGGGTAATATAGACAATAGGCTTTGCCTCGGGTTGTCTGCGGGCATAATCAACGCCTACTATTTTAGGTATTATTTCGCCGCCTTTTTCCACCATGACATAATCATTGAGACGTAGATCTAGTTTGGCTATTTGATCTGCATTGTGCACTGAAGCCCTTTTGACCACTGTTCCTGCCAGTTGTACGGGATCAAGATTAGCAACAGGTGTAATGGCTCCGGTACGCCCCACCTGATAATCAATGCTCAATAATTGCGTAAGCGCTTGTTCAGTTTTAAACTTGTAGGCAATAGCCCAACGCGGTGATTTGGCCGTATAGCCCAATTCCTGTTGGTACATCAGACTATTGACTTTAACCACAACACCATCGGTTTCATAAGTCAAATCATGACGCTTATCGTCCCAGTATCTTATAAAATCCAGAACTTCAGTCATGTTTTGACACACCTTACCTTCTTTGGGCACTTTAAAACCGGCCTGCCTGGCATGCGTTAATGTTTCTGCATGCGTACCGTAAGTAACATCACCCACCACCTGATAGAGCAAGCAATCCAAAGGGCGTTTAGCAACCTCAGCAGAATCCTGAAGTTTTAGACTCCCACTCGCAGTATTTCTCGGGTTGGCATAAGTTTCCAAACCGAGTTCTTCACGTTCAGCATTCATCCGGTGAAAACCGTCTAAAGGCAAAATAACTTCGCCTCGTATATCAAACACATCCGGTAAATCGCCCTTTATAGTCAAAGGGACGGAACGAATGGTTTTAATATTCGCTGTCACATCATCACCCTGAAAGCCGTCACCACGGGTTACAGCATGTGCCAATGAGCCATTTTTATAGGTCAGATTGATTGATGCCCCGTCGTATTTCAATTCACAGAAATACTCAACGGCATCCACCCCCAGAATCTTCAACAGACGTTGTTCCCAATCCTTGAGGTCTTGTTCTGAATAAGAATTTGCCAAAGAATACATCCTTTGTCGGTGGGTAACCGTTTTAAAGTTTTTAGTCACAGCTCCACCTACCCGTTGGGTAGGAGAATTGGGATCAAAAAACTCAGGATTCTGAGTTTCCAACGCTTCCAGTTCTTTCAACAATTGGTCAAACTCATAGTCCGATATACTGGGTTGGTCAAGGACATAGTATTCGTGATTGTAAGTATTTATTCTGTCACGTAATTCTTGAATTTTTTCGGCAATAGATGGCATAACACATTGGGTTTTTTGTGTGCTAAAAGTACATTAAAAAAATAAGATGATAAAAACGACGATAAAGAGTCAATTGTATAGCGTAAACACAGCTATTTTTTAATTATGATCTACCGAAAAACACCGGTATCATCCGGCAGATTCTATTGTAATATCCACGACATAACCTTCGTGGTTTCTCACATTAAACACCATTTGATTGTCAAAAATCAGATACTGACCTTTGATACCCATCAATTTTCCCGTAAACTGTGGTTGTTTATCGAGGTTTAAGCTCTTGAACTTCTCCGGGTATTGCAAAACAGGAAACTCTATAAGGGTTTCTTGTTGGTGTTCTAAAACATAAGGTTTTACAGCTTCCGGTATAAAAGCTTTCAATTGATTTCTCTTTGCTATGAGATCCTCATCTTCAACGTGATTTCTGAGCATTTGACGCCAATTGGTCTTATCACTGATATGTTCTTTTAAGGCGACTTCTGTGATTCCTGCCAGATACCTGTTGGGTACAACCACAATTTCGAGTGCTTCATGTGCACCCTGATCAATCCACCGGGTGGGAATTTGGCTTTGACGGGTTACACCTACTTTGACTTTACCGGAATTAGCAAGATAGACCACATGAGGTTGTAATTGCACTTCTCTTTCATAGTCCAGGTTACGGTCTTCTATATCGAGGTGCGCCTTACTGAGCTCAGGGCGTATAACCCATTCTGCGGTTTGGGGTAATTCAAAAAAACAAGATTTACAATGCCCGTGTCTGTAAACAGGCAAGGTTTCGCCACAGCCCAAACATTGAAAATGCTTAAAAGTAATGGTTAACGTTTTTTTAAGCACTTGATTGAGATGAATAAAGTCTGTATCGAAATCCAGAAAATACTGAACAGGTGATTGATAAGCCGTTCGCATTTTTTTGAGGACGCCTGAAAAAGTCATATGGCCGGGCTTTGATTAGTTAATAGATGAACGCAGTATATACATTGCAGCAATGTCATACTGCTTTTATAAATCATACCGCCACCTAAAGGTGACGGTATGACAGTTATAAATTTACAAGATATCTTATCTTATTCTTCGTCTTTCATTTCTTCTGCCCGTTTTTTCATCAGTTCTTCCTGAACATTAGAAGGCACGGTTTGGAAATTATCAAACTCAGTCTTGAATGATCCTCTTCCCTGAGTTAGTGATCTCAAAGAGGTAGAATAACCATACATTTCTGCTTCGGGCACTTTTGCAGTGATTCGTTGGTACTTACCAACACCTTCCATACCCATCACAACTGCTCTACGGGATTGCAGATCTGTCATGACGTTACCCATCATTTCTTCGGGTACAGTGACCTCCAGATCAAGGATAGGTTCCATAAGTTTAGGGTTGGCATTGAGGAACGCATCTTTAAAAGCGTGTGAAGCAGCAAGTTTAAATGAAAGGTCATTAGAATCTACCGGGTGCATTTTTCCATCAAACAACATAACCCGTACATCTCTGGCATAGGAACCGGTCAATGGCCCTTCTTCCATGACTTCCATCACACCTTTAAGTACAGATGGCAAATAACGTGCATCTATAGCTCCACCAACAATACAGTTGTAAAAGACGAGTTTACCACCCCAGTCTAAGTCTATAGTATCTACGCCTCTGATATTGAATCCTTCAGGATCAGGCATGTTTTCTGAATAAGGTTCTATCTTGATATGCACCTCTCCAAATTGTCCGGCACCACCGGATTGTTTTTTATGTCTGTAACTTGTCGTTGCAGACCGTTGTATGGTTTCTCTATAAGCTACGCGTGGTTGATTGTATTCGGCATTAACTTTATAAATATTTTTCAATTGCCAATCAATCACTTGCAAATGCAACTCACCCTGACATCCTAATATATGTTGTTTTAACTCAGTAGAATACTCTATAATACAAGTAGGATCCTGGCTATGAATTTTCTTTAAGGCATCATGTAGTTTTTCTTCATCTTTGGCATCAGTAGCGGAAACAGCTTTTCTGATACGGGAAGTCGGGTACTTTATCGGTTTTATGACATGAGGTTTGCTATCGCTATAAAGCGTATCATTGGTTTCCGTATATTTCAATTTTAATGTTGCTCCTATATCACCGGCACTCAACTTTTCTACCTGTTGGCGATTCTTACCATCCATGATAAAGAGTTGGTTGATGGATTCTGTGTCTCCGGTTCTGGAGTTGACAAGTTTAGTTCCTTGGTTCAACTCACCGGCTTTGACTTTAAAGAAAGTTATTTTTCCAAGATTCGGATCATTGAATGTTTTAAACACAAATAAGGTTGTAGGGTCATTTTTACGGTCTATGGTTTCACCCTCTACGCTTTGTTCTTGTTTTAATTCAATAGCGGCAGGCGCAACATTATCAATAAAGCCCATAAGACGTCCACTACCCATATCGTTTAATGCAGACATACAGAATACCGGGAATAACTCATGGTTTAGCATACCTTTTTTGATACCCTCACGCATTTCATCCTCGTTGAGTGTTCCTTTATCAAAGAACAACTCCATAAGTTCTTCATCATTTTCAGCGGCTTTTTCCACCAATTCGTTATGTAACTCGTCAGCTAATTCTTTTTGATCTGCAGGAATTTCCAGCTTTTCCGGTTTACCGCCATCAGGACCAAACTTATACATCTTCATTTTTAAGACATCTACGATACATTGCGCACCATCTATAACTAATGGGTATTGTATCTTAATGGCATTTTTACCTACAAATTCAACGATACTATTGAAACTTTGATCAAAATTAGCTTTTTCATGATCTATTTGATTAATGACAAACACTGTAGGTTTACTAAATCTATCCACATAATTCCAGGTAATCTCTGTTCCTATTTCCACACCGTGTTGAGCATTGACAACCATAACTACAGTATCAGCCACACGCATAGTACTGGCAATCTCACCTACAAAATCATCGAGACCCGGTGTATCTATAATATTGATTTTATAGTTACGCCATTCCGTATGCAAAGGGGTTGCAAAGATGGAATTTTGACGCTCTTTTTCTAATTCGTGAAAGTCAGCCACTGTGTTTTGATCTTCTACACTTCCACGACGATTCAGGAGTCCGGCTTCAAAGAGCATAGTCTCAGCAAGCGTTGTTTTACCACTATGATGCGCTCCAACCAATGCTATGGTTTTAATGTGTTTATCATCATATAATTTCATATATCAAAATATTTAAAAGTTAGTATAATTTAGTCAGAAAAACATGATACAAAAGGCATCCTGACTAAGTTGAAAAATTTCTCGAAAAACAAGACGATAAAGATAACAAAAAAATATACGGACAAGACATGATATTTGTTAGTTTTTTCTGACTGTCATACCCGGCATCAAAAATGGTGTCTTTTAATGAGAAAACGAACAAATATAAACTGGCACTGATGATTAGTCCGGACTAATTCTATTACAAATACGAGCGTCAAATAGCACTTAAACTATAGCACAACAAAAAACCGTCCCGGTAAGTTAACTGAGACGGCTTTAATATTTGTATCTATAAGATTAATAACCTCTTACAGCTTTCAAAGCATCAACATTTCCATAACCAAATTCAGAATCTTTACCGGGATAAAGATCTGAAGCTTCTTTGAGACGCTGAAGAACGTCACTTCTATTCCATGTGGGATATTCTGACCATACTAAGGCTGCAATACCGGCCACGGAAGCTGTGGCTACTGAAGAACCTCCAAAGTATCTGTTCTCCCCTGTTTCATAACCTAAAACAGGTTGATGATTACTATTGGCTCGTTCCATAACATAAGTAAAGTCTATAGCACTACCTACATGACACACATCACATTCATTGTAAACCGCTTCTTCTTTGACACCTGTTACGGCAACAGTTTCTGACATACTAGCGGGAAAAATGACTCCGTACCAATTGGTAAAATCAGTAGAAGTGCCACCGGCGGCAAACATCAATTTACCTTTGCTATAGGCATACTGGATAGCATCTTTTATGTTCCCAATAGACCACATATAGCCTATTGACATTGAAATAATTCTGACATCAGAACGGTCTGCCAGTTCAGTAAGCGCTTGAGAAACGCCTTTCTTTTCGTGATAATCATTAAGCACCACATCTTCAGTACCCCGATAACTCACAATATTAGACTCATAAGCAATACCTATAACGCCTCCCCTCGTATTGTTCGGTGCACCTATAGTTGCAGATGCACTGGTACCATGACCGCATTTATCGTGATAGCCATCGGTTTCTGTGGCCCAAAACCACCATGAATCTATAAAGGTGCCGTATTTTTGAATGGTTCTGTTAGGATAAAAATCATTAAACTCATCGCCCAATAAAACCTGATAATCAGAAACACCGGTGTCAATGACAGCAACTGTAACACCTTGTCCGGTGCTATAATCCCAAGCCTGATCGATATTATGGGCCGTATAACTCCAGGGCACTTTGGCACCTGTATTCAAGGTCGTGAAATCTGCAGCTGCAATAACTTCCGGACCATTACTACACCCCGAATCGCTACGTTCAAAATACGACTGTGAAAATCCGGTGGGTTGTACATACCTTACATCCGGAATACTGCGTATTAATTGAATGGTACTTTTCTTACTAACTTTGATGTCAAAATAATTGAGGATGGCATCATCATGCAGCAAAACATCAGCTACAGTTACACCCTCATTAGCGGCTATACGCTTCATCAAATTTTCTTTGCTCTCTAATAAAACTTTTGATTTTTCCTCTGAAAAACTGGTTTCTCCATAGCCTACGCTGATAATATTATCACTATTCATTGCAGCACTCCACAATAAATAATCAGAAGCATCTTTCCAGTCAAAAGAGCCGTTTTTCTGAATAATAAGATTAATTTCTTCTGAAACTTTTGTCGCAGTCAATGGTTCTTCCTGGCTGACACTTTGGGGTTGCTGGTTAAGATTTTGAAGGTCTTGCTGGTCACTCTCGCAGGCATAAAATACCCACATCATTACACCTAATAAAAGGTAAACATAACTTTTGATCATAAATATTGGTTTTAGTTAATTGCCAAATATACATAAATAAATACACATTATTGATATTTAACTAAAATGCAGAGCAAAATAATATTATATCGACATTTATCAAAGAATTTAATTACAAACACACACATTGAGAATACAGTTATCATCAAATCTATATACTTTCCTACCTGAACCGTCATCAATGGATAATGGTGTGTAGTAAAACCATGAATTTAAGCCAACAGAGCAAAACATCACCTGACATCCAACAGCTTCTGTATGCAGATATTAAGTGTAAGCCAAGTCATGTTTTGTCCTTAATTTTGAAAAAACTTATTAAAAGTTAGCTGAAAAACGATATATGTTGTTAACTTTGCTTGTCCAATTATAATTTTGAGTTTAACAACAAACTATAAATCACACATTATGTCACACACATTTAAACCGGGTGTTGTCACCGGAAAAGCGCTTCAGGATTTATTACAATTCGCTAAAGATAAAGGGTTTGCATTGCCCGCAGTCAATGTTGTCGGATCAAACTCCATAAACGGCGTTTTGGAAACAGCAAGAGATCTCAATGCACCGGTTATCATCCAGTTTTCTAACGGAGGTGCTGTATTCAATGCCGGTAAAGGGCTAGGCAATGAGGGTGAAAGGGCAGCAATTGCAGGTGCCGTTGCAGGCGCGGAACATGTCCATAGGCTGGCTAAACTATACAATGTACCCGTTGTGTTGCATACCGACCATTGTTCAAAAAGTAAATTACCATGGATTGACGGTCTTTTGGAGGCCGGAGAAAAATATTACAAAGATCACGGCAAACCTTTGTTCAGTTCTCATATGATTGACTTATCTGAAGAGCCACTTGAAGAGAATATAGAGATTTGCAAACGTTATTTAGAACGTATGGCAAAAATAGACATGACTCTTGAAATAGAACTGGGTATCACCGGCGGCGAAGAAGACGGTGTAGATAATACTGATGTTGACAGTTCAAAACTCTACACACAACCCGAGGAAGTTGCATACGCCTATGAGGAAATGCTCAAAGTCAGTCCTAACTTCACAATCGCAGCCTCCTTTGGAAATGTTCACGGTGTTTACAAACCCGGCAATGTGGTTTTAACACCAAAAATATTAGACAATTCCCAAAAATATATTGAGAAAAAATACAATACCGGTAAAAATCCGGTCAACTTTGTATTTCACGGCGGCTCAGGATCCTCATTAGATGAAATAAGAGAAGCTATTTCTTATGGCGTTATCAAAATGAATATCGATACAGATATGCAATATGCCTTCATGAGTGGTGTAAGAGATTATATGATTGAGAAAGCAGACTATATCAAGTCTCAAATAGGAAACCCGGAAGGTGATGATAAACCCAACAAAAAATACTATGACCCTAGAGTATGGTTGAGAAAAGGAGAAGATGCTTTTATCTCCAGATTGAAACAAGCTTTTGAAGATTTAAACAATGTCAACACATTGTAACGAGATTTTTTGTTTAAATAATTAATGTACATTTGACACAACCGCCTTTTAAGGGGTGTCAAAACAATTTAACAATATAATACCTATATAAGTATGTCTTGGTTTAAACGCAGTAAAAAAGGAATTTTAACGCCCACGGAAGAGAAAAAAAACGTACCGGAAGGTATTTGGTATAAGTCACCCAGTGGCACCATACTGGAAACAGCAGAATTAGAAGCCAATTTATATGTCAGTCCAGATGATGGTTACCATGTAAGGATAGGTAGTGCTGAATATTTTGACATATTATTAGACGATGGAAAATACAAAGAGTTGAATGCCGGTCTGCAATCCAGAGACCCCTTAAAATTCACTGACACAAAACCCTATGTAACCCGCTTAAAAAAAGCCGGTGAAAAAACAGGTCTTAAAGATGCCATACGTACAGTCGTGGGACCTTCCATGGGAAAAGATATTGTGTTAGCTGCTATGGACTTCTCTTTTATTGGTGGTTCGATGGGTAGTGTGGTAGGCGAAAAGATATCGAGAGCCGCGGATTACGCCATTAAACACAAGCTACCACTGGTTATCATTTCAAAATCAGGGGGAGCACGTATGATGGAAGCACCGTTTTCACTCATGCAAATGGCTAAAACATCTGCCAAATTAGCACAATTAGCCGAAGCAAAATTACCTTATATTTCTCTATTGACTGATCCTACCACCGGAGGTGCTACAGCATCTTTTTCTATGTTAGGAGATATCAATATTGCTGAACCCGGTGCACTTATTGGTTTTGCCGGTCCCAGAGTAGTCCGGGACACTGTAGGACATGATTTACCCAAAGGTTTTCAACGTTCAGAATTCGTATTAGAACATGGTTTCTTAGACGCCATCTACGAACGAAAAGACCTCAAAAAAATGATTAACCTCTATATTGATTTAGTATTAAACAGGCCACTGAGAACAGAAGAAAAAAAGCCTAATGATAATTAGATTTTAACACTCAAAAAAAAAACACACCATGGCACACCTTAACTCTGTGATTACCGGTATAGGAAGTTATATTCCGGAAGTTATAAAAACCAATGACGAATTTTTAACCAATACTTTTCTCAATGAAGACGGTACTCCTTTTGAGCAAGAAAATGAAGTCATTATTCAAAAGTTTAAAGAAATCACAGGTATAGAGGAAAGACGCTATGCCAAAGACGACGAAAACTCATCAGATTTAGGTTTTAATGCAGCCAAATCTGCCATAGAAGACGCCGGTATAGACCAGGAAACTTTGGATCATATTATTGTCGCCCACAATTTTGGCGATGTTGCATCCGGTTCTATTCAGCCCGATGTTTTACCCAGTTTATCTTCCCGAATCAAACACAGGTTAGGCATCAAAAACCCCAATTGCATTGCCTATGATATACTCTTTGGCTGTCCGGGTTGGGTTCAGGGTGTGATTCAAGCTCACGCCTATATCAAAGCCGGTATTGCCAAAAAAATACTGGTCGTAGGTACAGAAGCTTTATCCCGGGTTGTTGATGAACATGACCGCGATACCATGATTTTTTCTGATGGTGCCGGTGCATGTATCATAGAAGCTAAAGAAGAAACTGAAAAAAGAGGTATTCTGAGTTTCTCCTACCGGACTGACACACTTAATGAATCACACTATCTGCGCTACGGCAAAGCTTACGGCAGCAATACTGATTCTAAGGACCTTTATGTCAAAATGCAAGGCCGAAAAATTTATGAATACGCCCTAAGTCTTGTGCCAAGTGCCATGAAAAAAGCACTGGATGAAGCTGAAATACCTATCAATGATTTGGAAAAAATATTCATTCATCAGGCCAATGAAAAGATGGATGAAGCGATTATCAAGCGTTTTTTCCGACTCTACAAAATGAAAACGCCTCAGCACATTATGCCCATGAGCATCAGACTGCTAGGCAACAGTTCTGTGGCAACGGTACCCACTTTGTTTGACATGGTTTTAAAAGGAAAAATCTCCGGACATAGTGTTTCTAAAGGTAATATCGTCATGTTTGCCTCCGTAGGAAGTGGCATGAACATCAATGCTGTAGTCTATAAAATGTAATTTTTCACGACCAAAGCATTGACCAACAGTGTTAAAACAAGATATGCTATCCCTATTTTAAAACCTGCAAATACTACTATCAAAGTCGTTTGCAACAAATAGAAGAATGTAAACAACCCCAGGCCCAGACCAAATCTGAAGGTGTTGAGTATTATAGGGTCTTTGACTCGTTTTTTAATACTTCGCCAGATCAATAAGGGTAAAACTGCATTGACCATAAAGATTAAATAAAGTAACCGCATCAACAGGTTATTCCTGACAGAAACCGGCGATGATGTAGTTTCAGGAGGATTGCTTTGAATGGTTTTTATACGTTCGTTAACCTGTACAGGATTAGTAAAATCATAACCTTCTGCCTTCAATTGATTCTCAATAGCAGTTATACGCTCCTTGTCCGCTATATGAACCGATAGTGTTTTGAGTTCTTCCGTAGCCTTTTTAAGTAGCGTTTTATAGGCTGTATTGATATCTTTTGAATTGTAATAGTCAGTTACTTTTATAGGTTTTCCGTAATAAACAGCCACTTTTGTCCACGGTTTCAAAGCATTCTCATAATTAATCCCTACCGGTAAAATAAACAAATCATTGTCGGGATTTAGTGCTGTATATTCAAATGAAATTCTTGCAAAGCCTTTCCTCAAAGGACGTAATCTTCTGGGCAACTCATGGCTGGCTTCAGGGAACATAACAACAGCTTCTTGATTATCAAAAACTGCATAACAATTCTTAAAAATTTCTTGATTGTTTGTTAAAGTACCAATACCGTCTCTGATTCTGTATATGGGCATCATATTGATACTTCGCAACAACATATTGGCCACCGGATGTTTAAAGGCACTGGCACGGGTAAGAAAGTGCTGAATATTATCAGCGGTTGTGGCTATCAGTATAGGATCAATAAGACCATTCCTGTGATTCGCAATAAACAACACCGGTTTATCCTCAGGAATATTCTCTCTGCCATACACTTTGACTGACCGGTAGTAAAAAAACAAACCGACTTTCGTATATACTCTGATTATGCGATACCATAAATTATACCCTGCCATATCTATCGTAAATTACATTTCTCCCTAATCAACCGTAATATTTACATCTTGTCTTATGACTAATTTCAGCTCATCAAAGACATCTCAACGTTTTGAATATTCTTTAAATTTCGCTCATGCGTTTTACTGATACCACTAAAGTATAAATGTTATCAGAATTATAATTAAACCTGAGTTGAAAAGTTTTAATCAAAAATAAAAAATTTAAACGATCAAACAAATCAGGGCAAATGCATCAAAAAATTCAATAAAAACAGTGTAAATATTTAAAAACAAACACTCTAACCTTTGTTTTAATCATACAAAATCGTATACCACACTGATAATCAACACAATATACAGCCACAAAAAACACAAACAAGTTAAGAACAATTTTTGGACAAATACCCGACTTTAGACGCTCTCACGGACAACTTCACGATTTAGAAAGCCTCCTTCTTATCGG
>PDQD01000069.1 GCA_002747695.1 Flavobacteriia bacterium | reverse complement strand
TATAAGTTCTACACTAAACACTACGTTGTAATCCTCAGGTATTTTGGGTATGAGTACCCAATTCATACTTGGATGACTACAATCACAAACCCCGTACTGGTCAGCCTTAATCTCATAAGATACTTTTTTTGCCTCATCATCTCTGGTGGCATTTCTGCTATAAATGACTTCACAACCGGAGCCGGGGACATACTTTCCCAATAAAGTGTACTTTGAGAAATCAATAGGCTCATAGGTTACACCATCATCAAAACTCACCTCCAGGTTAAAGATGTTAAGTGAATCCGTTTGGATCACAAATTCTTTATTATGCATATCCTCAGTAATCGGTGGTTCAGAGACTAGGGCGTTCTCTACTATTATACCAGTAGCCGGAATCGGTAATTCATTATCATCCGGTGAACTACAAGATGATAACATAAAAGCTGCAATTAGCATAAAATATATTACTTTCATAGTCTGATGGTTTAAAGTTTGTAATCTTGTATAAAATTACAAACATATTTAATAATAAAGTAGAAGTAACTCTTGTTAATTGCGAAATTTAACATTTTTAGTCTTGTCGTGGTGTAATTCTAAAGTACCATATAGTTCCCCATCCTTTAGAAATAAATATTTAAGCCGGTAGTGTTGTTCTGATTTTTGCGATTTCGGGTAGTGAACGATAAGCAAATTTTCTTGTTGTGTAAAAGGGTATTTTTCCCCCTTCCCATAGCCAATCGTTCCACAAGGCGGCACCTTGTCTCCTGTACTAACCGATATACTGTCTGTATCAAAGCTCAGCTTCATATAAACAAAGCCGTCTCCGCCACTTCCAAAAGTAAAACGACTGATTAAGGCTTGTATTTCACCTTTACCTATACTAGTCAAATCCTGCCAAAATACAACCTTTTTTATTTGACCAAAAGACCGGACTTGCCCTATGATTTTACCATTTATAAATGCTAATTCCAGTAGCTTATAATCTGATGGTTCTTTAACATTCGTATTGTCAACTATGATTTTACCCTGCACTATGTTATAACTGAAGTTTTGTGCATTGCCATAACGTTTTTGAATTGTTTTGTCATCCTTATACGTTGTCGTTTCAACTTCAACAGGTAACAAAGTAATATACTCCTGACCCACAGAAATTTTCAGAAAGATTTCTGAGCCCATTGATAAATCCGGATCAGGGGTTTCAACACATACAAAACCTACTTTTCCGATAAAGGTTTTATCCATAAAATCCATTGTGATAGCCTCTCTTTCTTTTTTATTCAATTGTTGAGAAGACGGTTTTCCAAAAAGTCCATGGAACATAAAGGTAAACAGTAAAAACAGTAAGATTTTATTGGTCATTGTGTGTGGGTTTAGAATACCATGTTGAGGTAAAAGTATATCCGCAAATATACAAATGGACATGATAAAAACACCGTAAAGCTTTTAAAATCCATAGTGATGTTAGTCATTCTTTAAAGCTATGTTGATGGCGCATAACTCAAACATCCGATATATGGTTTAATCTAAAGTCACCGGCAGACCGTAATAGATTTCAAGGAATTTGGTCTTAAAGATATAATTGTATTTCGCCCGGATATAGGATGATTGGGCTTGTACCAGTTGGTTGCGCACTTGTTCAAAGTCATAAGTCGTCATGGCACCAAAATTGAATTTTTCCTGAGCCACGCGGAAAGCTTCCTCTTGTGCCTCAACAGTTTTTTCGGCAGCCTCCAGTGTTTTTAGCGATGTTTTGGCATCCAGGTATGCCCGTTCTATTTCTGTACGTAAGGCCAACTTTTTATTGTCCAGATTGTTGACTGCAATATCACGTTGGATATTAGAACGTTGTGTGCTGAGTCTTGTGTTGAACCGGTCAAAAATAGGAATTGATAGCGATACTGCGAGATTATGGCCACGACCATCTTTTAATTGATCAAAATAGCCTTTTTGTTGTATTTCTGTTTCTAAATCCAAAAAATAATTTGTGCCGAAGCTATAAGATCCGGATACTGTAGGCCGCATGCCTGCCTTGGCAGATTTAATCACAATGTCGGCATTTTCTATGCGTTTTTGCGCACTCATAATTTCTGGACGCCAGTCCAGGGCTTTGTCATAAATCACATCACTGTTACCATATGCCATTTTAGCTTCATCAATAGAAACATCGACAGCGGCAATGTCAAAATTGTCATAAGGCAATTGTAAAAGTTGTGCCAAGCTGAGTAGTGCAACCTCAAGGTTATTAGTCGCTGTGACAAGGCTTTCTTCATGTCTTGCCAGATTGGCTTCTGCCTGATACAAATCATTACGGGCACTGACTCCGGCATCTACCAATTCTTTCATACGGTCTAATAATTGTTGGCTGACAGTGACCTGATCTTCTGCAATCCTGACCCCCTCACGGTTATAAAGGACGTTGAGATAAGCATTGACCACCTGAACGGCTAGATCATTTTTCAGAACTTCTGTTTCAAGGTGACTGATTTCCAATTGCTTACCGGCGCGTTCTACAGCATAACGCGTGCGACCACCATTATAAAATACAGAGCTGGCAGAAATCCCAAAGCTATTACTGAAAGAAGTGTTGAGATCAGGTCTTCCAAAGCCCAAGCCTAAACTGGAAGAACCGGAAACTGTCGGTAAAAATTGGTTTTTAGCCTGTTGTACTTCGGTTTCCTGTAAGGCTATGTTATATTCAGATTGCTTGACGCTCAGATTATTGTCCAAAGCGTATTTGACACAATCTTCTAAGGTCCATTGTTTAGAAGCGGTTTGTGCAAAAACAGGGAAAACAAGCATTAAACCCAATAAAAAACTATATAGAATTTTCATAAAATCAGTATTTGACGGTCAATATCCATAGGACGCAAAAGCAGGGATATTGTTACAAAACACTGACTAAATTTAACCCTGGATCCAAGATTTAGCCCAAAGTACAATCCCATAAAAAGAGCAAACCTTAATCAATGTTCACACTATCCGGGATAACCCGGAAAATAAGAAGGACGCTTTTTGATAGTAAAGGAATTGACAGCCTGTAGGTGTGATACCGGGATTTATTGAGAATCAGATTTTTCCCCGGCATATTCAAACCCCAGACTTTCTATTTCTTTTTGGAGTACAGACACATCTATATTATCACCTTCTACATGAAGTAAATGTTGCTCCAGATTCACTTGGGCATTTGTGATAAAAGGCAGGGCGTTAACTGTTTTTTCTACGCTGTTTTTACAATGGTTGCAATTCATCCCATTGACGACAAATGTTTTATGGTTTTTCATCTGATTGGATTGAGGTGGTTTAGATAGTTTTTTACGAATAAAAGCATTGATCATAAGACTCAGGAGGATGATACTGCTACTCCATTGTACATACGCCGGTAGTCCGTGATGCATATGCGCAGACATATGAGTCATTTGCGAGACATCAAACCAGCTTTGGGGTAACAAATGGTTGATGAGTAAACCAAAAGCCATGGCGGATACAATGATTGATACGAGGTAGGACCACAGTGTTCTATTCCCGAGCGAATTTTTTAATACCGTTATGGTTGCTGCATTGGTTGCCGGTCCCGCCATCAAAAAAACCAAAGCTGCTCCGGGCGACAGACCTTTGAGCATCAAGCTGGCAGCTACAGGTACTGATGCCGTAGCGCAGACATAAAGTGGTATGGACACTACTAAAATCATCAACATTTCCAATAGCGGATTTCCTCTGAAGTATTCAAAAAAATTATCCGGTACCAAAACGGAAATAAGCGCTGCCAATACCAGACCAATGAGTAACCATTTGGCAATATCCTGTAAGAAATCCACAAAGGCGTATTTGAACATTTCATACAGTTTTGAATGTTTCTTGTCCGGTGTCTCACAACTTGTGCAAGTATCTTCAGCCGCTATTGTGTCGTTAAGACCTACTAATGATACTTTGGGTTGATGTTTCTCTGTATCAAACTTATTGGTCACTACACCACCAAACACCCCTGATACCAAAGCAACAATAGGTCTGATCACTGCAAATGGTAACCCCAATAACGAATAAGTCACCATGATAGAGTCAACCCCGGTTTGCGGTGTAGAGATTAAAAAAGATACCGTAGCCCCTTTGCTCATACCGTTTTTGTAAAACGATACACCGGTAGGAATAACACCGCAAGAACACAATGGTAAAGGCACCCCCATCAATGCTGCATAGAGTACGGACTTAAAAGTTCTTTGACCCAAATGCTTATCTATAGAGTCCTGCGGCACAAATACCTTTAAGATTCCTGCAAATAAGAATCCCAACAGCAGGTATGGAGACATATCATTTAAGATGCCTATAAAATCAACAAAGAACTGTTTGATATATTCCATTGACATAAATATTGTTACAATATACAAAGTAACTAAACGCTTGATACAAAACAAAATTATATTTTAAGACGCCCTTTGAAACCTTCATGATGAGAAAGTAAACCCTAAAACCATCAAAGATGTCCTTGTGATTTCCTGATTCCTTGACTTTGAATTAACACTAATTTCTGATGTTTTACCCGAATAATAGTTTATTTTTGCATAAAATTTTTAGAAATTGACAGACGAACAAATACACCAAGCGGCTGATGCTTTAGTCATTATTCCTACTTATAATGAGGTTGAAAATGTAGCACTTATTATCCGTGCCGTTTTTGACTTGAAAGAAGGTTTCCATATTCTTATTGTCGATGACAATTCACCTGATGGTACGGCAGATGTCGTCAAAGGTCTTATGGCGGAATTTGATGGCAGACTACACCTCGAAATCAGACAAGAGAAACAAGGTCTGGGCGTGGCTTATATCCACGGATTTAAGTGGGCTTTGGCGCATGGCTACACTTATATTATGGAGATGGATGCCGACTTTTCCCATAATCCCAATGATTTGCCGCGTCTCTATAAAACCTGTAAACAAGGCGCTGATGTTGCTGTTGGTTCACGATATGTGGATGGTATAAATGTCACCAAATGGGATATCAAACGTATTTTATTGTCTTATTTTGCGTCTAAATACGTACGTTTCATTACGGGAATACCGGTTAAGGACACTACTGCCGGTTTTGTTTGTTACCATAGAAAAGTTTTGGAAACCATAGGTTTAGATAAGATAAAATTTATAGGTTATGCTTTTCAAATAGAAATGAAATACAAAGCCTGGCGACATGGTTTTGACATTAAAGAAGTTTCTATTATCTTTACAGACCGTGTGAGAGGTCAATCAAAAATGAGCGGCTCTATTATTAGTGAAGCAGTTTTTGGTGTTATTAAAATGAGAATAAATGGAATAAATTAATTGTGCATCCCCCCACTTCTGCTTTTTGATTATGAAAAAAACACTAATAAAAAATGCTAAAATTGTCAATGAAGGACAAATTCAGCTTGGGGATGTTCTTATAGAAGGACAGTTTATCAAAGAAATAGGAGGTGTTATCAGTCCCAAAACACCCGATACCACCATATTGTATGCCGAAGGGAAGTATCTTATTCCCGGTATGATAGACGATCAGGTACACTTTAGAGAGCCCGGATTAACGCATAAAGCTGATATTTACACAGAGAGTAAAGCTGCTGTAGCCGGAGGTATTACCTCATTTATTGAGATGCCCAATACTAAACCGCAAACCGTTACTCAGGAGGCACTCAAAGCTAAATTTGACATTGCCGCTAAAACATCGCTGGCCAATTACTCATTTATGATTGGTGGGACTAATGACAATTTAGAAGAATTGCTCAAAACAGACCCTAAACATGTGGCGGGAATCAAATTGTTTTTAGGATCTTCTACCGGAAATATGTTAGTCGATGATGAAGCCGTTTTAGAAAAAATATTTTCTTCTACAGATATGCTTATTGCTGTCCACTGCGAAGATGAAGAAACCATCAAAAAGAATCTGGAAAAACACATCAAGGAGTATGGTGATGACATTCCCGTAGCCCTTCACCCTAAAATCAGAAGTGTCGAAGCTTGTTATATATCCAGTTCAAAGGCTGTAGCTCTGGCCAAAAAAACCGGTGCCAGACTGCATGTATTTCACCTGTCCACAGCCAAAGAGACAGAACTGTTTTCTAACAATATACCTTTAAAGGATAAAAAAATAACAGCAGAAGTCTGTGTGCATCACCTTTGGTTTTCAGAAGAGGACTATAAGGATAAAGGGGTGTACATCAAGTGGAATCCTGCCGTAAAATCAGCTAAAGACCGGGAGGGATTATGCCGTGCTGTATTGGATGGTCGTATAGATGTGATTGCGACAGACCACGCTCCGCACACATTGGAAGAAAAAAGCAATCCCTACACTTCTTGTCCTAGTGGTGCACCTATGGTTCAGCATGCTTTACCGGCATTATTTGAATTGCATAAAAAAGGCTATATGTCCATTGAACAAATTGTAGAAAAAACAGCTCACAATCCGGCTATCTTATTTCAGATCAATCGTAGAGGATTTATCAGAAAAGGTTATTTCGCTGATTTAGTTCTTGTTGATCCTTCTAAACCATGGACGGTAACCAAAGACAATGTATTGTATAAATGTGGTTGGTCGCCCATGGAAAACAGAACATTTTCATCGAGAATCACACACACATTTGTCAACGGTAATCTTATATATACAGAAAAAGAATACAGAGAAGACTACAAAGGTATGCCTTTGGTCTTTGACCGTTAGTCTGTTTCCGGTGTATTGTGGCGAGAGGTAATATGTGGTTCCTGAGCAATCAGTTGCCTTATGTTTTTCATCTGCTAAATAGCCCATATTCTGTCTTTGGAGGTTGATATTGTTTTGGAACTCAAAAAAAAATCATTTTTTTTAATGAAAAAGCATAGCTTTGTCCGGAGAAAACCTATGTAAGACTTATGACGTATTTAAAATATCCTCTTATCCTTATATGGCGGATTTGGTTTTATGTTATCATTTTTATTACTGTGACTGCTTTATCGCCTGTTTTATTGGTGGTTACTTCACATGAAAAATACTATCCTTATTTTTACAAAACAGCCCATTACTGGGGAAAACTCATCGTTTTTCTTATGGGGTTTAGGGTCAAAATCCTACGGCCGGCGACATTGACGCCTAATAAAAGTTATATACTGGCGCCTAACCACACGTCTTTGATTGACCCTATGTTGCTGCTATCCATAATTCCTTATAATCCTTTTGTCTTTGTGGGCAAAATAGAATTGGCCAAAATCCCTGTCTTTGGTTATTTCTATAAAAAAACCTGCGTTTTGGTAGATCGTAGTAACAAAAAAAGTCGCGCGGGTGTTTATACCAGCGTCAACAGGAAGCTCGGATATGGCTATAGTATTTGTATTTTTCCTGAGGGTGGCGTTCCGGATGAATCTGTGACACTCGACCGGTTTAAAGATGGAGCATTCAGAATGTCTATCGAGCACAATATTCCTATTGTTCCCATGAGTTTTCTCAATTGTAAGAAGCATATGTCGTGGACATTTTTTAGTGGTGGTCCCGGTACATTACTCGTAAAAATGCATGACCCTATTACCACCGATGGGATGACTATGAAAGATATGGAACATTTAAAGTCAAATGTACATCAGACCATTCTAAAAGATCTTGAAGACTACTATAAGTCTAAACAGGCAACTTAAATATCTCCCGGGCATTAGCTGTTGTAATATTGGCGATTTCCTCTACCGGAACCTTGTATATGTCTGCCAATTTTTCTGCTATAAGTGGGATATAAGTACTTTCATTACGCTTTCCTCTGTACGGGGTAGGAGCCAAATACGGTGAATCTGTTTCCAGAACAATGTGCTCCAGTGGGATTTCGTGTAAAAAACGGTCGATTTTACCATTTTTAAAAGTCACGACACCCCCAATGCCCAAAGCCATACCGTAGCTGATAGCCAAATGTGCCTGTTTCAGTGTTCCGGTAAAACAATGAAATACACCTCTTAATCTTTCTGATTGTTCCTGTGCCAGAATGTCAAAAATTTCATCAAATGATTCCCGTGCATGAATGACGATAGGCAAGTCCATCTCTTTAGCCCATTCAATTTGGGTTTGAAATGCCGTCTGCTGTTCTTTGAGATAGGTTTTATCCCAATATAAATCAATGCCTATTTCACCAATAGCCACATACTCGTGTTGGGTTAAATTTTCCCTCACATGCGCCAGTTCCTTGTCAAAATCAGATTTGACATGGGTAGGGTGTAACCCGGCCATAAGGTGTATGTGTTTAGGATAGGCGCTTTTCAGTTGTTGCATTTTGACCGTATAGGTGGAATCTATAGCGGGCATCAAAAATTGCCGGACTCCTTTGCTCATCGCCTGATCAATGACTGCCTGATAATCATCGTCAAATTGCTCTACATAAAGATGGGTATGCGTGTCTATAAACATTATAACTATTTAAATCATTTTATTGTGACATACGATCGTCAGGTTGACGCTTTTTAACCGGTGGTTGCATGATTTCATTGCTCACAGGTATTTTACCCTTGGATTGGGATGTACTGTCCTGAATTACCGGTGTAGCGTTTAAAATCTTGACAAAGTCAGGATCCAAGGTCAGCTCAGATTCTAAATTTTGAATATCAAATGAAGCGTTGATGCGTATTTTGAGCATTTCAAAAGCTGATAATATTTCCCGGACTTGTGCAATCACTTCTTCTCGTGTGATGGCCGGAATTCGGTTCATATCGGACAACCTTTGACAAGCAGAGTTCAGAATATTTATCCTTACACGTATCCGGTCTGTATGTAAAAACTCGGGTGATTTTGATTTTCTAAAAGCATCTGATAAGGTTGCCAGATGTTCTGCGCCGGTCAAAGCTTCTGTATAAGAGATGGCATAATAGGGCAGTAAGGCTTCTTCAAAGTCTAAATATTCTTGCCAGGTTTGTACCTTATCCTGCGCCTCTTCAGACAGGGTTACGCCTATGCTGCTTATGGTTTTATCCGGGTCATCTTGCCGGGTTTCCAATACATCATCACCCGTAGAGTTTTGGCGGTTTTGTTGACAAGCAACTCCCCCTGTCAATAGCGTCACATAAACGAGTATAGCTGTTAATTTTAATTTCATACGCAACAAAAATACTACAATGAAAAGATTATACGTAATAATACGTTGTTAAATCACAATCAAATTAATACTTATTTTTGTTGGCGAATTATGGAAGCTATACAACGTCATATGATTCATAACGACTGGATTACTGTCGTGTTAATCCTTATGGGGATTGCTATTGCATGGTTGCATATGCTTTACCCTAAACGTCTCAAGGCGCTTATTGCACTGGTGTATAACCGCTTTTATCTTTCAGATTATGAATACTCCACCGGGGAAATGCTTAAAAGATTCAATCTGACACTTATGGGGGTGTCGGTGATGATTCTTGGTCTTTTGGCGATGGTCTTTCTGGATGTTTCTGACAGTTCTCTGCCCAAATACAACTTTATAATTTTTCTAAAGAGCATCGGTCTTATATTGTTATACCTTGTTTTGAAATATATTATTGAAAATCTGCTGGCTTCGCTCTTCAATATCAAGCCTTGGTACAAGCTTTTTGCCTATGTCAAGCGGTCCTATTTTTTGAGCTTCCACCTCATTACACTCATACTTCTTGTACCTGCGTTATATTATTTCAAAGGCGATCAGGCTTATGTTTATATTTTAGGAGCTGTTTACATCACCTTAATATTGATGCGCTACATTCAAACTATAAACTTTTTTTCTGCAGACTTAAGGGCTTATTTATTCTATTTTATTTTGTACCTTTGCATCCTCGAAATAGCGCCACTTGTTTTGATTTATAAGTGGGTTATTTAAAACGAAGTACTGTTACAGTACAGAGAGACAATTTAAAAAAACGAATGAACTCATGAAAGTAAAAACTATACTTGTTTCTCAACCTAAACCTACAGGAGAGATCTCCCCATTTTATGAGCTGGAAGAACAGATGAAAGTCAAGATTGACTTTAGAGCATTTATCCATGTGGAAGGCGTTGATACAAGAGATGTCAGGCATCAAAAAATAGATATTACAAAATATACAGCCATTATCTTAACCAGTAGAAATGCTGTTGATCACTTTTTCAGAATAGCCGAAGAAATGCGCTATCAGGTTCCGGTAGATCTCAAGTATTTTTGCCTTTCTGAAGCCGTTGCCAATTATTTGCAGCATCATATTGTTTACCGCAAGCGTAAAATTTATGTAGGAGAAAAGCGTATTGGGGATTTGGTGAAAACACTTAAGAAGCACAAAAACGAAACCTTTTTGCTTCCCACTTCAGACCAATTGAAGGATGTTATTCCTAAGACTTTGGATGATTCCGGCATCAACTGGGATAGAGTTATCTTATTTAAGACAGTCATCAGTGATTTATCAGATTTGAAGGACGTTTTTTATGATATCTTAGTCTTCTTTAGTCCTATAGGTATCGAATCGTTGCTCCATAACTTTCCTGATTTTAAACAAAAAGACACTAAAATTGCCGTATTTGGCAATGTCACTAAACAAGCAGTAGAAAAAGCGGGATTTACGTGTGATATCTTTGCACCCTCTCCTGAAGCTCCTTCTATGGCCAAGGCTTTGGAGTTATACATCAAAGGGAAAAAATAAGTAACCCCGGCTATCGTTTAGGTAAGTTAATCTGAAAGCAAGTGCCTTTATTCACCTCAGAGTGAAGGACAAATATTTGTCCGCCGTGGAAATCATTAATGATTCGTTTGGAGAGTGATAACCCCAACCCCCAACCCCGTTGTCTGGTTGTAAATCCGGGATTGAATATGGTTTTGTGTTGAGCCTTTGGAATACCCTTACCGGTGTCAGATATCTTTATGATAGCTTTTTTATCATCCTCATCCATTTCTATAGTGATAGAACCTTTACCTTGCATAGCGTCCAAGGCGTTTTTGATAAGGTTTTCAAGTACCCAGCCGTAAAGTTCCGGGTTAAAATGAGCCATGATAACATCAGCAGATGCTTTAAGTTTAAAAGAGACTTGATTGGACGCTCTGGATTTAAAATAAAGCATACTTTCATTGGTAAATGCAATCAGATCCTTATGGTATAAAGTAGGGGTAGAGCCTATTTTAGAAAAACGGTTAGCAATAACCTCCAATCTTTTAACATCTTTTTCCATCTCTATACCGGTAGCTTTAGTCTGTTCATCATCTTTTAACAGTGTAGTCCATCCCATTAATGAAGTCAAGGGCGTTCCTATCTGATGTGCTGTTTCTTTGGCCATTCCTGTCCACAGTTTGTTTTGTGCAGCAATCCTGTTGTTTCGCGTGTACAGATAAAGAGCCAGGGCAAATAAAATTAATACCAACAACAGACCCAAGGGAAAATATTTGAGTTTGGTTATGATGTTTGAATTTGAATAGTAAACATATTGTTTCAATTCCCCTTGGTAATCAACAACTATCGGTTTGTTGTGCATTTTCATCTCTGAAAGCCTCTTTTGTAAATACAGTGAGTCCTTTTCTTTTTTATAACCTAAATTCCTGTTGTAAATCACATTGCCTTCAGCATCGGTCAAAATCATAGGAATGTTGGTAATATTTTCCAGTATGTATGTTTCAAGGGTTACATCCCGATTTAAGTCATCAGAATTGAGCTTTTGGTACGCCACTCCGAAGATTTCCATTTTCAACCGTTCTTCTTCTTTAAACTGTTGAAAGAAAATAAAGGTATTCCACAGTATTAAACTTACGATGTATAAGGAGACAACTATAATGCCCCAGCGAATAATGTTTTTTGAAATATTAACCGACAAATTATAAAATTTTGGTAAAAATATTAAAACTTAACAGAATAAGCCCAAAGATAAAGATTCTAATGATAAATATCATTAGTAAATACGTATAATCATCACTACATTTGCACAAGTTTTACCATGCTGTAAATAACAATACAAATTATAAAAAACAACAATTATGTCCGTAAAAAACGTTTATTTTTTCGGTAACAAGAAAGCCGACGGAAACAGTACTATGAGAAATTTATTGGGAGGTAAGGGAGCTAACCTTGCTGAAATGAATTTAATAGGTGTGCCTGTTCCTGCCGGTTATACTATTACTACCGAAGTTTGCAACTATTATGTAGAGAATGGTCAGGAAGCAACCGTAAAAATGCTGGAAAAGGAAGTCAAAGAGAATCTCAGTAAGATTGAAGAGGTGATGGGTAGTAAATTTGGCGATGTCAATAATCCGCTACTCTTATCAGTGCGTTCAGGCGCCCGTGTGTCTATGCCGGGTATGATGGATACTGTTCTTAATCTTGGTCTAAATGATGAAATATTACAAGGTTTAATTAAAAAGACAGACAATCCTCGTTTTGCATGGGATTCTTACCGTCGTTTTATTCAGATGTATTCCAATGTCGTTATGGGTATTTCTGCTGCAGATGATAGTGAGCACGACCCGTTTGAAGCGGCTATTGATAAGCTTAAAGAAGAAAAAAATGTCAAGCAAGATACTGACTTTACCGTAGAAGATTTACAAGAGTTGGTCAAACGCTACAAACAAGTGGTAAGAGACCGTGCCGGAAAAGATTTCCCGGATAATCCATGGGATCAGCTATGGGGTGGTATCATGGCTGTCTTTAACTCCTGGGACAGTAAACGTGCTGTCGTTTACCGTAACATCAACAAAATACCTCACAACTGGGGAACAGCTGTAAACGTTCAAGCTATGGTTTACGGAAATATGGGTGATACTTCTGCTACAGGTGTTGCCTTTACCCGTAACTCAGGAACCGGAGAAAATGTCTTCAACGGTGAATTCCTTATCAATGCTCAGGGCGAGGATGTGGTTGCCGGTATTCGTACACCACTTGAAATTACCAAATTAGGTTCTGAACGTTGGGCAAAACTCGCCGGTGTATCAGAAGCAGAGCGTGTAGCTAATTTCAAATCAATGGAAGAGTCAATGCCTGAACATTATCAGGAATTGCATGATATCCAACGAAAATTAGAAAATCATTATAAAGACATGCAAGACCTTGAGTTTACCATTCAGGAAGGTAAACTATGGTTGCTACAAACCCGTAACGGTAAACGTACCGGTAAAGCCATGCTAAAAATAGCCATGGATATGATGCGTGAAGGTTTGATTGATGAGAAAGAAGCAATTATGCGTATTGAAGCCGAAAAATTAGATGAATTATTGCACCCTGAATTTGACCTCGACGCTTTGAAAAAAGCCAAAGTTTTTGCTAAAGGTCTTGCCGCTTCACCGGGTGCTGCTACAGGGCAAGTTGTCTTTACTGCCGATGATGCCGTCGCTTACAAGGAAGCCGGTAAAAAAGCTATTCTTGTACGTGTGGAAACTTCACCGGAAGATATTGCCGGTATGGATGCTGCACAGGGTATTCTTACGGCTCGTGGAGGTATGACCTCACATGCGGCTGTTGTAGCTCGTGGTATGGGTAAATGCTGCGTGTCTGGTGCAGGTACTATCAAGGTAGATTATAAAGCCAAAACTATAGACGTGGACGGTGTTCATATCAAAGAAGGTGACTGGATTTCATTGAACGGTAGTACAGGTGACGCCCTTATCGGTCAAATCCCTACTAAAGAGGCAAAAATTGACAAAGATTTTGAAGAAATGCTTGCTATGGCAGACAAATATGCCAGACTTAAAGTGCGTACCAATGCCGATACACCTCATGATAGTACTGTAGCGCGTAACTTTGGTGCCCAAGGTATTGGTTTATGCCGTACAGAACACATGTTCTTCGAAGGAGAGAAAATTATCGCAATGCGCGAAATGATTCTCGCAGAAGACGAAGCCGGAAGACGTGAAGCTTTAGGCAAATTATTACCTATCCAACGTAAAGATTTTGAAGGAATCTTTGAAGCCATGAAAGGTCTTCCTGTTACTGTTCGTTTATTGGATCCGCCATTACATGAATTTGTACCTCACGATAAAAAAGGTCAGGAGCAAATGGCAGAAGTTATGGGTATTTCTGTAGATAAAATCAAGGAAAAAGTGGAAGAATTATCAGAATTCAACCCTATGCTTGGTCATCGTGGTTGCCGTCTCGGCAATACATATCCTGAGATTACCGAAATGCAAACCCGTGCTATTATAGAGGCCGCTCTTAACCTTAAAGACAGAGGTGTAGAAGCAAAACCTGAGATTATGGTGCCACTTACCGGAACACTTTCAGAAATGAAACTTCAGGAAACCATCGTAAGAGAGACTATCGCTAAAATCTTTGAAGAGCGTGGTACAGACATTCATCATCTTGTGGGTACAATGATTGAAATTCCAAGAGCTGCTTTGACTGCTGATAAGATTGCAGAATCAGCAGAATTCTTCTCTTTCGGAACTAATGACCTGACCCAAATGACCTTTGGTTATTCCCGTGATGATGCCGGAAAATTCTTACCGATATACATCGAAAAAGGTATCTTAAAACACGATCCGTTTGAAGTCCTTGATCAGGAAGGTGTGGGACAATTGGTAGAAATGGCTTGTAAAAAAGGTAAACAAACCCGTCCGGACATCAAGCTCGGTATTTGTGGTGAGCATGGTGGTGAACCTTCATCTATTGAGTTCTGTCACCGTACCGGTTTAGCTTACGTCAGTTGTTCGCCTTACCGTGTGCCTATTGCCAGATTGGTTGCCGGTCAAGCAGCGATTAAAGACGCTTAATAAGTGATTGACTATATATAAAAAAATCGGGGTTTTACGCTTAGTAAAACCCCGATTTTTTTGTAAGCCGTTAAGTTTTTCTACTCTCGATAAATTATAATTGATGCTGTTTCATTTACATTCAGTTTTGTGCTTAAATGATGCCGGTTATTTAATACATCAACTCTTATATCTGCTGTATTGGGGGGTAATTCACCCTCATTATTGGCTCTTATTTTGATTTCGTTTTTTCCTTTTTTCAAATCTATCTTTAAACGGTATTTATCATTTGTAATAGATAAATTATCAACAACTATTTTATCATTAACAAACACTGTAACATTGTCACCGTCTTCTTTCTGCCTATCCCAAACAAATAAATAAATATAATCGTTCTCTGAGGCATAATTGATGGTTTCCCCTGCATTTAAAATAGATGCTTTTGACATGTCTTTAAATTTGTCAGGGTTAAATACCTCTTTTATAGTATCAGCGAGTTTTTTCTTTTTACTAACCTTTTTATAAATTTTATTAATTTTTTTATTGACAAAAACATCACTAAGTAGAATTATATCTCCTTTAGCACATGTGTCTTTGCCTTTATAAATCCCATAGAGATCACCTTTAAGCATACGTCTTTTATTGTTAACCTTAAATTTACCCGAAGCTGATAAGTAGCAAAAGCTACTAAAATCCTTGATTTCAGACTTTGTATAGTCAATAGCATATTCCTTAAATGAGAATGATTTATCATTTGGGTTAAAAGAACCTTTAATTCTGGATTTAGTTTCATCTTTTCCTCCTAAATCAGTATAGCTTACACCGGATATTTTCTTGTTATTAATATTAAAGGATAAACGGTAAGCATAAGAAACATTGTTTTCTAACAAAAGAACGCCTATTAAATTATACTTAAAGTCTTCTTGAGCAAAGACATTTGTTATAGAGAAGAAAAAAAGAATTATAATGTAAAAAATAGTTTTCATTTATATATATTTGCTGCAATATTAATCATAAATTTTTTTTCTATGAAAAAAGCTGTATTTACTTCTTTTTTAGCTTTGTTTTTAATTATGGTCTCGCAAACTGCGTATGCCGCTTTTCCAGTAAAAACAGGGAAAGCCTCAACAGAGGTTGTCGCGCAAACAGACTCCAATGCACAAGATGCTGATTTTAATGCTGCAGCAGTTCCTGCAAGTTCGGGAAAAAGTCAACTTACGGCTTTGTTGTTAGCTGTTCTTGTTGGAGCTCTGGGAATTCACAGATTCTATTTAGGCTACATATGGCAAGGTGTTGTTCAATTATTGACTCTTGGTGGATTAGGTGTTTGGGCTTTGATTGATCTTGTAAGAATTGCGACCGGAGACTTACAACCAAAAGATGGAAACTACACTGAAACTCTATAGTTTTTATCAGTTTTAATTTTTTTAAACCGTCAGATTTTAAAATCTGACGGTTTTTTATTCAAGTCTTTATTTTTAACTAAAGTAGTTCTTCTACTTACAGAAATGTAGATAATCGTAACACTAAGCTGAAAAAATATCTAATATTATAGGAGAGTTTTCAATGTCCTAATGCTGGGACAGGCATGTTTACATGCAAAAACTACGTCAAAGAGATAAAGCCAAATACTTGTTTCAAACAATAAATTGCAGAATTAATAAGCACGTGCAAACAACACCCTTCCTTTGGATGGTTTACCGCTATATACACAAGAACCGTCTTCAGGTGTTTGATCCAAAGGAATACAACGTAATGTGGCTTTGGTCAATTCTTTGATTTTTTTCTCCGTTTCAGCCGTACCATCCCAGTGTGCAGAGACAAAACCGCCTTTAGTCTCCAATGTCTCCTTAAAGTCTTCGAAATTATCTACCGCTGTAATATGGTCATCTCTGAAAGTTTTGGCTTTAGTAAACAGATTGTCCTGAATATCTCTAAGTAAATCTTTGACATAGCCGGCAATACCGTCTTGTGTCGTATTTGTTTTCTCAAGAGTGTCACGACGCGCCACTTCAATCGTTCCGTTTTTAAGGTCTCTGGGGCCTAAGGCGAGGCGTACAGGTACACCTTTGAGTTCGTACTCGGCAAATTTCCAACCGGGTTTGTGTGTGGTGCGGTTGTCATATTTTACGCTGATACCCAGCGCTCTTAATTCTTGGGTTATGTCGTTGACCTTTGCGGTGATGGCATCCAGCTCTTCCTGGCTTTTATAGATAGGTACAATCACTACCTGATAAGGTGCAAGGTTAGGCGGTAATACCAGGCCATTATCATCAGAATGGGTCATAATCAAAGCTCCAATCAAGCGGGTAGTTACTCCCCAGGAGGTTGCCCATACATAATCCTGTTTGCCTTCTTTATTGGTGAATTTAACATCAAAAGCCTTAGCAAAGTTTTGACCAAGAAAATGCGATGTTCCGGCTTGTAAAGCCTTGCCGTCTTGCATCAAGGCTTCTATAGTAAAGGTTTCCAATGCTCCGGCAAAACGCTCATTTTCAGATTTAGCTCCTTTGATGATGGGAATCGCCATAAAGTCTTCTACAAAACGGGTGTAAACCTCATGCATTTGTTGGGCTTCCACAAGAGCCTCTTCAGATGTGGCATGAGCAGTATGTCCTTCCTGCCATAAAAATTCTGCTGTGCGTAAAAACAAACGGGTACGCATTTCCCAACGTACTACATTAGCCCATTGGTTGTATAACAAGGGCAAATCCCTGTAGGATTGAATCCATTT
>PDQD01000050.1 GCA_002747695.1 Flavobacteriia bacterium | reverse complement strand
GGCAGTACAAACTACGAGGTGGTAGAACTGTTTGATAAAGATTTTAAATTTACAGTTAATTTATACGATGTTATCTCCGGGATAATAGTCAAAAAAGGCTTAAAACCACAGTTTTAAGCCTTTTATTTTATTACCACCAAAGGAGTGTGGTAGAATTATGTTTGTAGTGGATTACTTCATCAGTTCAAAACTACGTTTGATAAATTCTGTCATGTCTTTCCCGGACAAAAGATTTTGTGATAATTTTGCCAAATCCAAGGCTTGATTGACGTATTTGTCGCGATTCTTTTTAGCTTTTAGAATCTTATCCATCAACGGGTGATTGGTGTTGACAATCAGGTTGAAATTGTCGGGAAAATCTCCGAAGCCCATCATACCGCCGCCGGTCATACTCATCTCTTTGTAACGACGCATAAATTCTGGTTGGGTGATGATTAACGGATTGGCATCACTGTCCATAGCCTCCAATTGAACGGTGTAAGTATCTTCTGAAACAACATCTTTGATAATGCCTTCGAGTTTAGTTTTTTCCTCATCAGTCAATTTGGAAATAACCGTATCGTCTTTCTTAATCAGGTTTTCTATGACATCGGCATCTACACGGCTGAATTTGGTCTTGTCGTTATCCCCTTCCAGTTTTTGTATGACATGGGAGATGATAGGAGAATCGAGGAGGATGACCTCATAACCTTTAGCTTTTGCTGTTTCTATATAGCTGTGTTGCTTATCTTTATCAGAAGCGTAGAGAATGATATGATTGCCTTCTTTGTCTGTTTGGTTGGCTTTGGTACGGTTGACCAATTCTTCAAAGGTCAAATAATCACCGTCAACAGTGGGGTATAGGGCAAATTTTTTGGCCTTGTCATAAAACTTGTCTTCAGACAACATACCGTATTCAATAATCACCTTGATGTCATTCCATTTTTCTTCAAAGGACTGACGTTCGTTTTTAAAGAGGGAGTTGAGTTTATCAGCGACCTTCTTGGTGATATGACCGGTGATTTTTTTCACGGCTCCATCGGCTTGTAAATAACTTCGTGACACATTCAACGGGATATCCGGTGAATCAATCACCCCTCTGAGCATCTGTAAGAAATCAGGGACTATGCCTTCTACATTGTCTGTGACAAACACCTGATTTTGGTAGAGTTGGATACGGTCTTTTTGAATGTCGAGATTTCTGGTGATTTTTGGGAAATACAGAATTCCGGTCAAATGAAACGGATGATCAACATTCAGGTGGATGTGGAATAGAGGTTCTTCAAACTGCATAGGATACAACTCGCGGTAGAACGATTTGTAATCCTCATCTTTTAAGTCTGCGGGTTTTTTGGTCCATGCAGGATTAGGGTTGTTGATGATGTTATCTACACTAATCGTTTCAGTCTTGGCATCTTCGCCTTCACCGATGGTTTTGGTGTCTTCTTTAGTCCCGTGTTTGATGGGAATTGGCATAAAGCGGTTGTATTTGACCAACAATGCATTGATACGGGATTCTTCCAAAAACTCTTCAGATTCTTTATTGATGTGTAAGACGATTTCGGTTCCTCTGTCTTCTTTGTCTGTGGGCTCCAGGGTGAATTCAGGACTACCGTCACAAGCCCAGTGTACCGCCTGACTACCTTCTTTGAAGGATTTGGTAAAAATTTCTACCTGATCGGCAACCATAAATGAGGAATAGAATCCAAGCCCGAAATGGCCGATAATACCCGAGTCTTCTATTTTGTCTTTGTATAGTTCTACAAATTCTTCAGCACCTGAAAAAGCAATTTCATTGATGTATTTTTTCACTTCATCTTCTGTCATACCTATACCCTGGTCAATGATATGAAGTGTTTTGTTGTCTTTATCTATTTTGATTTCAATCATGGGTTGTCCATAGTCGCCTTTGGCTTCACCGATATTGAATAAGTGTTTGAGTTTTAGGGTTGCATCAGTAGCATTTGAAACCAATTCGCGTAAGAAAATCTCATGATCCGAATAGAGAAATTTCTTGATGATTGGGAAAATATTTTCAGTTGAAATATTGATATTTCCTTTTGACATGATATAGTATTTTATAGATTTAAATATTAAAACACCAGACATTTGTCAAAAAAAATACCAAATCTGTTGTTGTGACAAATTGACAGTTTTGCAGTGTGTTGTAGATCGTAAATTATTGAGAGTCTAATTTTTTTATATTTTTGGCACCTTAAAATTTAATATATGTATCAAGCAAAAATAAGCGGGTTAGGATTTTTTGTCCCCGAAAATGTAGTAACGAACGATGATTTATCCCAAATGATGGAGACTTCTGATGAATGGATTCAGGAGCGCACAGGGATAAAGGAACGCCGTTGGATTCCGGAAGGCGATAGTGAAACTTCGGCTACTATGGGAGCTAAGGCTGCTGAAAAGGCGATCCAAGATGCCGGATTGACCAAAGATGATATTGATTTCATCATATTTGCCACGTTATCCCCCGATTATTTTTTCCCCGGAGGCGGTGTGCAGGTGCAGGACTTATTGGGATTAAAAACCATAGGGGCACTCGATGTGCGTAACCAATGTTCAGGATTTGTCTATGGTATATCCGTTGCCGATCAGTTTGTAAAAACCGGGATGTACAAGAATATATTGGTTATAGGTTCAGAATACCATTCTAAAGCCTTGGATAAAACCACCCGTGGGCGGACGGTGTCTGTGCTGTTTGGTGATGGTGCAGGTGCGGCAGTCGTCTCTCGTTCAGATAAAGAAGGTCAGGGCATTCTGTCCACTCATTTACATTCACAAGGCGAATATGCCGAGGTGCTGACCGCTAAAGCTCCCGGTATGAAAACATGGGTGACTGAACTGTTTGATAACCCCGATGATTTATCCTATCATCCTCATATGGATGGTCAATTGGTCTTTAAAAATGCCATTGTACGTTTCTCACAGGCGATACAAGAAGGCTTGGAAGCCAACCATATGACCAAAGATGATGTTGATATGTTTATTCCGCATCAGGCGAATTTACGTATCTCACAATTTATACAAAAGAAATTCGGATGGTCAGACGATCAGGTTTTCAATAATATTATGTCTTATGGTAATACTACGGCAGCCTCTATTCCTATAGCACTCACAGAAGCTGTTCAAAAGGGTAAGGTCAAAGAGGGTGACCTTGTGGTATTAGCCGCTTTTGGTAGTGGTTTTACTTGGGGGTCTGTGGTGATACGTTGGTAAGTTGAGTGTATGCTTGTAGTCCGGGATCTGTTAAAAAAGGTCAATTATTTTGAGGTTTTTCAACAATCCTTAACTAAAACTTTCAATCGCTCACGTCTTTACTCAAACTCTGATGTAAAATGTAATTTTACCGTAGGGTATTTTTGTTGGCTCATCTGGATTGAAAATGCCGAGTCTGCGAGAAATACCAGTTGACCTTGTTTGTCTTTGGCGAGGTAACGTTGCTTAATACGTAAGAATTCTTTGTATTCGTCATTATCGGGATCTTCAGGATCAACCCAACAAGCTTTGTGTACGTTGATGTTATCATAGGTGCATTTAGCGCCATACTCGTGTTCCAGACGGTATTGGATGACGTCGTACTGTAAGGCACCAACAGTTCCTATGATTTTTCTCCCATTGGTTTCCAGTGTAAACAATTGTGCCACACCTTCATCCATCAACTGTTCTATACCTTTGGCGAGTTGTTTAGCTTTCATGGGATCGGCGTTGTTGATATAACGGAAATGTTCCGGTGAAAAACTGGGAATCCCTTTGAAATTCATGGCTTCACCTTCGGTCAATGTGTCTCCGATTTTAAAATTGCCATTGTCCGGTAAACCTACGATATCCCCGGGGTAAGATTGGTCAATGATGGCTTTCTTTTCAGCGAAAAAGGTGTGCGGACTGGAAAATTTAAGGTTTTTACCGAGACGTACATGTAAGTAAGGTTTGTTACGGTTGAATTCGCCCGAAACAATTTTTACAAAAGCCAACCGGTTGCGGTGATTGGGATCCATATTGGCATGGATTTTAAAGACAAAACCACTTAAAGTGTTTTCATCGGGTTTTACCAGGCGCGTATCACTCATCTTGGGTAGCGGCGGCGGTGCGATATCGACAAAACAATCTAACAGTTCCTTTACCCCGAAATTATTCAATGCAGAGCCGTAAAACACGGGTTGGGTTTCGCCTTTGAGATAACTCTCGCGGTCAAAATCAGGATAGACCTCGTGTACCAACTCCAGTTCTTCTCGGAGGGTTTCTGCGGCATCCTGACCGATGATTTTCTCTAATTCAGGATTCTCGAGATCTTTAAATTCTATGCCTTTAGAAATTTTTTGTTTGTGCTCTCCGGAAAAAATATTGAGTTTGTGTTCGTAGATGTTATAAATCCCTTTAAAGTCATACCCCATACCTATGGGAAAGCTCATGGGAACAACTTTAAACCCGAGCTTTTGTTCTACTTCGTCCAGTAGATCAAAGGCATCTTTACCTTCGCGGTCGAGTTTGTTGATAAACACTATGATAGGAATATGACGCATACGACAAACTTCTACGAGCTTTTCCGTTTGTTCTTCCACCCCTTTGGCCACGTCTATGACAACGATGACACTGTCAACAGCTGTTAGTGTACGGAAAGTATCTTCTGCAAAATCTTTGTGACCGGGGGTGTCGAGGATGTTGATTTTTTTGTCTCTATACTCAAATGCTAAAACTGAGGTTGCTACAGAAATACCCCGCTGACGTTCTATTTCCATAAAGTCAGACGTAGCTCCTTTTTTGATTTTATTGCTTTTAACGGCTCCTGCTTCCTGAATGGCGCCCCCAAAAAGTAATAACTTTTCGGTTAGAGTGGTTTTTCCGGCATCAGGATGCGAGACTATACCAAAGGTACGGCGTTTGTTGATTTCTGTTTGTAAACTCATAATTTCATCTGGCGTTTAGAGCGGGCAAAGATACAATAATTTAGATGTCAGTCTCATGGGCGCTCATTCTTCTCTGATGACATTTGATTTATGGGGGAGATTTTGATTTGTTGAATGGTAATTTATATTGGTGTTACAGCCCTTTGAACAATAAAAAATAAACAGATTGATAAAAATCATGTATTTTTGTGATATGGCTGCAATTATGGCATTAGATTACGGTATGGTGCGTACCGGTATAGCAATCACCGATGAATTACAAATCATAGCCAGTGGGCTCACGACAGTAGCGACGACTGACTTAGATGATTTTTTGTCAGATTACCTCAAAGAGAACAATGTTGGTCTGTTATTGATAGGTCAGCCTAAGACATTACAGAATAAAAAGGGGCAGGTAGAGGATGCTATACAGGAGTTTATCAAGAAATTCACAGAAAAATTTCCTGATATCCCAATAAAAAGGGTAGATGAACGTTTTACATCTAAAATAGCTTTTCAATCCATGATTGATTCAGGGATGAAAAAGAAAAAAAGAAGAGATAAGGCATTGGTGGACGAAATCAGTGCTACGCTCATTTTACAATCATATTTATATTATCAATAACCCGGAAAATTATGAGTATAAGATTTACATTGATTGCACTTCTATTGAGTCTTGCAACTATTGCACAAGAAAGAAGTAATTATAAAGTCAGAAATAATAATATTGCTTCGGCAGATACACTAAGCTTGTTGGATCAATATGATTTTTTATCCAATAATTCTGATTCGTACCGAGAGTATAAAGTTATTAAAAAAGACTGGTTGCGCAGGGTAAGAAAACACTTATCTGACAGTTTGGTTCAAACCCGTCGTTCTATCAAAGCGCTTACCGATGACTTGTCATCTCATAATATGGTTATTGATAGTTTGAATCAGAAAGTTGAGTCATTGGAAAAGATTAATTCCAGAAAAGATAAAGTACATTTTTTGGGAACTTCTATGGAGAAAAGCACCTATCATATCATACTTTGGTCATTGATAGCTTTAGCAATTGTTTTCACGTTGTATTATTTCTACCAGTATAAAAACGCGCATAAGGTCACTAAAGATGCTATTGACAGGTTTAATGAGTTGGATGAAGAATTTAATACAGCGCGCACTAAAGCATTGGAGCGAGAGCAGGTTCTCAATAGAAAAGTACTGGATGCAGAGCGAAAAATCAACGAGCTTTCCAAAGATTCTTAACGTCTGCCCAACAGATTGTCTGTCTATTTAATAATTTTTAATACCAAATGACCATGAGATTGGGATTGTATCTGATCATTGTCAGTGCTTTTACCTTATTGGGTGCTTGTAGTACAAGTCAAAAGATTAAACAGAATATTTCTGAGGGTAATTACGATACAGCCTTGGACTTAACGTATAATCAACTCAAAGAAAATAAGAATAATGACGAATTAGTCCAGAGTTATAAAGAGACATTTGACAAAGCCAATGCCCGGGATCTTGCCCGGATACAGTCATTACAAAAGGAACAATCACCTGAGCGGTTAAAGAAAATTTATGCGTTATACGAAAAATTAGATGCGAGACAATATCAGGTAAGGGCTTTACAACCCTTATATTATAAAGGTAAAGAGGTTGCATTTGATCTGGTTGATTATGCTGATAAAATAAAGACTTCAAAGAAGACTTATGCAGATTATTTATACCAACAAGCCCAGCAAAAACTGGCAGCCGGTGGTAAACAAAATGCGCGTAAAGCCTATCAATTACTGGGAGACTTGCAGTTTGCGTCTCCGGATTACACCTCTGATCTTCAGACGTTAATCTCTACTGCCAAAGCCAGAGGTAGTTCACTGGTGTTGTTGAAAGCCAATAATGGGATTGCGTCTCATACGTCTGTAGAAGACATTGAGGAACTGACGCGTGTCAGCGGGGCAGCCATGAATAACCCGTGGGTTATCTTTGACCGCGAAAAAGACCCTGTAAAATCCTATGATTATCAGGTGACGATCAATCTTAATGAAGTGCAGATGACTCCCGGAGAAGTTAATACTGAAGTTGTTCCTCAACAAAAACGCATTGCAGATGGTTGGGAGTATGTGTATGACAGCAATGGCAATGTTATGAAAGATGAGAATGGGAATGACGTCAAACAGCAAAAAATTATTACCGTTCAGGCAGAAGTGCGACTTTTTCAACAGGTCAAACAAGGTATTGTCAAAGGTGATATCAGTGTCAGGAATCTGAAAAATAATATGCTTAGTACGCCTGTGACTGTTCAGGGTGAGGCCAAATATGAAAATGTTTACGGGCAGTATAGAGGGGATCAACGCGCTATTGATCAAAAGTATTACAAGGCACTACAAAATAAAGAACAACCCTTTCCTGCAGACAGTTTGTTTGTTCAATATGGCTTAAAAGACTTTAAATCTAAATTGTTGCAATTCATTGACCAACAAGAATTCGACAATTAATGTTTTTGTGTCAAGACTGTTGTCAGGCTACTTCTCCCATAAGCTTTGCCATAGATGATATTATAAAACAATGCAATAAGTCCGGTTACTGTATCAGGGCTTGTCAATATAATAGTTTTAAGTAGTTTAAATTGATGTGAAGTTTCAAGAGGTATTAATGGTTGTCAGTACGGTCATATGATAGATGTCTTGAAAAGCAGTTTAAAAGTTATCAACATTTACTTAGCTCTCAATAAGTGTCTTAGGTTGTCAAACCTGAATGGTGAATTTAATATAGGTCGAAGCAGATAATTTGGTGTGGTTTTTGATGATAGAATGATTTAATTGTAAAGCATAGACTTAGATGACAAGGTTATTAACTTTTTTCATTTTAATATTATATACCACAAGTACATTAGCGCAGACTGTAACCATCAAAGATAAATCTACCGGTGAGCCTTTGGAGTATGTTGTTTTATTGAGTGCAAAACCGGATGTTTATACGACAACTAATGCTCAGGGTAAGGCCAACCTCTCAGATTTTGATGAACACAACGCCATAGAAATAAGTTATTTGGGTTATGAAACCCAAGTTGTCGATTTGGGTACTATCAGAGAGCAACAATTCATCATCGATATGGTACCTTCTTTTTTAAATATGGAAGAAGTTGTGATATCAGCGACAAGGTGGAATCAACATACGTATGACACACCGGCTACTATTGTTGCTATCAATCCCAAAACGACCCAATTGTACCAACCACAGACTGCAGCCGACCTTTTGAGTGTGTCAGGAAAAGTTTATGTTCAAAAAAGTCAACAAGGCGGAGGAAGCCCTATGATAAGAGGGTTTGCGACCAATCGTTTGCTTTACACAGTTGATGGCGTAAGAATGAATACTGCTATTTTCAGATCCGGAAACATCCAAAATGTCATCTCTTTGGATCCTTACAGTATGGAAAAAGCCGAAGTTGTTTTTGGCCCTGGCTCGGTGATTTACGGGAGTGATGCCATAGGAGGAGTGATGAGTTTTAAAACGCTTACGCCTCGATTATCGGTTAGTGATAAGCTCTTGATTGACGGGCAAGCCGATTTGAGACTTTCCAGTGCCAACATGGAGACTACAGGTCATTTTGACGTGAATCTTGGTACCCGGCGCTGGAGTATGCTGACCAGTCTGTCGTATAACAACTATGAAGATTTACGTATGGGAACATATGGCCCGGATGACTATATCAAACCCTTTAATATACGTCGTATAGACAATATAGATGTCAGTGTTGCAAACACCAAAGTCAATAGCCAAAGCCCTTCCGGCTATTCTCAGTATAACCTTATGCAAAAAGTCAGGTTTAAACCTAATGATCAATGGGATCTCAATTACAGTTTTCATTATTCAGAAGTATCGGCTGTAGATCGTTATGACCGTTTAATTATTTCCGATGATAACCAACAACCAAAATTTGCAGAATGGTATTACGGGCCTCAAAAATGGATGATGAACTTATTAAACCTCAGTATTAAGAAGGATAACAAATGGTTCAATGGGGCAGAACTGCGTTTAGCTCATCAATACTTTGAAGAAAGCCGTATCAATAGAAAATTTAACAAAGACACGAGAAAAACCAGAGTAGAAAAAGTCAATGCTTATTCAGTCAATTTTGATTTATACAAAGATTTATCAGAGAAAGATAAATTGTTTTATGGTATTGAGTGGGTGACCAATGATGTGAATTCTGTAGGGGAAAAACACAACATATCTACGATGGAAACGCAAGCAACTGATTCGCGTTATCCCAATTCTATATGGACCAATTACGGCATTTATGCCACGGCACAACACGAGTTTTCCGATAAACTTAAATCACAACTGGGATTGCGGTATGGCTATTATCATATCAATTCGACTTTTGATACCAGATTTTTTCCTCTGCCATTTGACCGCATAACCAATAATAATGGTGCCTTGACCGGTAGTCTGGGATTTGTGTATAAACCCCGATTCAATCTGGTTTTTAATGCCAATGTTGCTACTGCTTACAGAGCTCCTAATGTAGATGATATAGGTAAGATATTTGATTCTGCACCCGGTAGTGTAGTGGTGCCCAATCCGGATCTCAAACCTGAATACGCTTATAATATTGATGTAGGTGTTGCCCGTATATTCAATAAAATCATCAAGCTGGAAGCTACCGGATATGCCACTTATCTCAAAGATGCATTGGTCAGACGGGATTTCAACCTCAACGGCGAAACCCAAATCATGTATGACGGTACACTCAGTGATGTGCAGGCCATACAAAATGCTGCCTTTGCAAGAGTCTTTGGTGTGCAAGCCGGTTTCGAAATCAAGTTACCCAATGGTTTGGGGCTGTCATCAGATTATAACATTCAAAAAGGTATAGAGGAGCTCAGTGACGGTACTACAAGCCCTTCCAGACATGCGCCGCCATCCTACGGGACAACGCGTATCACTTATAATGCGAATAAACTCTATATGCAGCTTTATACTACCTATATGGCAGAAAAATCCTTTGATAATATGCCCAGGGAAGAAGCAGAAAAATCTTATTTATATGCCAAGGATGCCAATGGCAATCCTTATGCGCCTTCATGGTACACATTAAATCTGAAAGCTAATTATACGATCAACTCCGGTTTTACCATAGGTGTGGGCCTTGAAAATATTACAGATCAACGCTACAGACCTTACAGCTCAGGTATTGCCGCTCCCGGTCGTAATTATATCATGACTGTTAAAGCCGTTTTTTAATCATATCAATCACATCAACTATTCTTATGGATAAAGAATTATTGTCTCAGGTTATCGCTTATTCACTGCCGGCACTTATTGTGGGTGCTACAGTTTATGCTATTCTCTATAAATTCTTCAATTATCATTTGCAATTAAAACGGGCGCAGTTCAGCAAAGACATGAGTCAGCAGAGTTTGGAGCGACGTTTACAAGCCTATGAACGGATGGTCTTGTTTTTAGAGCGTATTACGCCTAATAAATTATTACTGCGTATGCCTCCGTCTGCAACAGATGATAAGATGCTTTATTTACAAGTGCTGATTGATGCTGTAGAGAATGAATTTCAGCACAATTTAACCCAGCAAATATATATGAGTACAACCGCATGGGATCTTATCACAACGTCAAAAAACAGTATCATCAAACTGTTAAAAGACCATGCTGTTTCAACAGATAACCCCGATGCTGCTACATTTCATGAATCAGTGCTTTTGGAAGGACTCAATGAACAATCCTCAACCAAGCATGCCATAACCTTTATAAAACAAGAAGTAGCTGATTTGTTTTAACAGCGCTGTATTTATAACGTTTAACCCGTATCAGTTAAGGGTTTTTGAGGGAAAAAAACCACTTATTATCGGGGAGACTTTCAAAAGCCGCCAGATTTAACGTTTTTTTTATTGATGTGAATTGTTTGATTGTAAAAATCACATTATGAGGTTTTTATGTTGGTTGTTGGCAGGCTGAAAAATGATAAGCCCATGAGACAAGGTCTTACTGGTCTTGCCGGTGGCTCTTAATTATAACTGTCATTTTGTCAGATGTAAAGTTATAGCGTATATTTGCCCATCTAAAAACTACGACATGTCAGGACAACAAATAATAGACGAGAAAAAACAAGGACAGGCGCTGATTACAGATGTTCGTCCGGAAAACGCCAAGAAGGTGTATATAGAGAGTTATGGTTGCCAGATGAATCTTAATGATTCTGAGATTGTGGCTTCCATACTTTCCGACAATGGTTACAATACAACCTTTCTCATGGAACAGGCAGACCTCGTATTGGTCAATACTTGTTCTATCAGGGAAAAAGCAGAACAGACAGTTCGTAAACGTCTGGAAAAATACAATGCCGTCAAAAAGATTAATCCGCAGATGACTATTGGGGTTATGGGTTGTATGGCAGAAAGACTCAAAGAAAAGTTTCTCGAAGAAGAGCAAATGGTAGATTTGGTTGTAGGCCCCGATGCTTACAGGGATCTGCCTCACTTACTTCAGGAAGTTGACAGTGGTCGTGAGGCGGTCAATGTCTTGTTATCCAAAGAAGAAACTTATGCAGATATAGCGCCTGTCCGGCTAAATTCAAACGGCGTCACGGCTTTTGTGTCAATTATGAGAGGTTGTGATAATATGTGTACGTTTTGTGTTGTGCCTTATACACGTGGCAGGGAACGCAGCCGCGACCCGGAAAGTATCATCAAGGAAATCCGGGCATTGGCTGATCAAAACTATAAAGAAGTAACCCTGTTAGGGCAAAATGTGGACAGTTATTTATGGTATGGCGGAGGCTTAAAAAAGGACTTTAAAAAAGCCACAAAAGAAGCTCAGGAGAACGCTGTTGATTTTGCACAGTTGTTAGATTTATGTGCCGTTAGTTTTCCTGACATGAGGTTTAGATTTTCTACTTCCAATCCTCAGGATATGAAATTGAACGTTCTGGAAACCATGGCGCAGCATGAGAATATCTGTAAATACATTCATTTGCCGGTGCAAAGTGGTAGTACCAGTGTGTTAGAGCGTATGAATCGCAAGCATACCAGAGAAGAGTATATGGCTTTGATAGATAATATCAGAAGAATTCTGCCGGATTGTGCCATTTCTCAGGATATGATAGCCGGTTTCTGTGGTGAAACCGAAGAAGAACACGCTGAGACTTTGAGCCTGATGGATTATGTGAAATACGACTTTGGATTCATGTTTGCTTACAGCAAAAGACCGGGTACACCGGCTGAAAAACGTATGGAAGACGATGTGCCTTTAGCTACTAAAAAACGTCGTCTCAATGAGATTATTCAAAAGCAACAGGAACACGGTTTATACCGTATGCAACAGTTTATTGGTAAAACCGTAGAAGTGCTGATAGAAGGGAATTCAAAAAAATCTGATAAGCACTGGATGGGTAGAAATTCACAAAATGCTGTTGTTGTTTTCCCAAAAACGGGACAAGAAACTGTGGGGGATTTTGTGAAAGTTAAGGTAGAGGAGTGTACTTCTGCCACATTAATTGGAACAGCAATATAATAATAACTATGGATATACAGGCCATTAAACAACGTTTTGGAATCATAGGTAATGATCCTATGCTGAACAGAGCACTTGAAAAATCCAAACAAGTAGCGCCAACCGATATCTCTGTTTTGGTCATCGGTGAAAGTGGGGTGGGAAAAGAAAGCATTCCAAAAATTATTCATACACTATCGCACCGTAAACACGCCAAATACATAGCCGTAAACTGTGGTGCAATTCCGGAAGGAACCATAGACAGTGAATTGTTCGGTCATGAAAAAGGGGCTTTTACCGGTGCAACGACTACCAGACAGGGTTATTTTGAAGAAGCAGATGGTGGTACTATATTTTTGGATGAAGTGGGGGAACTGCCTGTTACTACACAGGTACGGTTGCTCAGGGTATTGGAAAACGGCGAATTTATGAAAGTAGGTTCGTCAAAAGTTCAAAAAACCGATATCCGTATTGTAGCGGCAACCAATATCAATATGGCTGAAGCCATAAAAAAAGGAAAATTCAGAGAAGATCTTTACTACAGGTTAAGCACTATTGAGATCAGTTTACCGCCACTAAGAGACCGTAAAGGGGATATTCATCTGTTGTTCAGAAAATTTGCCTATGATTTTGCCCAAAAATATCATATGCCCGCTGTACAACTGACGGATGATGCTGTACAAATACTGACCCGTTATCATTTTCCCGGAAACATCAGACAATTGCGCAATATCGCAGAACAACTGTCTGTCGTAGAAACAAATCGCAGTATTTCCGGAGAAAAGCTCAAAGAATATTTACCTCATTTTGCCAGTCAATTACCCAGTGTAATCACGGGTCAAACCTCTGAGTTTGATTATAAAGCTGAACGTGAAATCATATACAATATCATTTTTGAGATGCGTAAAGAACTCGATGAATTGAAAAAACTAACAGTGGACCTTCTCCAGTCGAAATCCAATATATCACCTGGTATTCCGGAGACCTTTACCAGCCCCAAAGAGAGTGATTATATAGATATAGACGATCAAAGCGATCTTTATGTGGATGTTGAAGATCAAAATGAAACGCATCTTACGCTCAAGGAACAAGAGGTTGAAATGATCAAACAATCGCTGCAAAAGCATCAGGGTAAACGCAAACTTGTGGCTAAAGAATTGGGTATTTCAGAGCGTACACTTTACCGTAAAATCAAAGAATTCAATCTTTAAAATTATAGATTATGAGGTTTTTAAAACGTATGTTATGGATCGTAGTTCTGGGTTTCTTGATGTCATCCTGTGGTTTCTATTCTTTTACCGGTGCAAATACGGACGCAAAAACCATCCAGATAGATTTTTTTCCCAATGTTGCCCCATTGGTTGAACCTACTTTAAGTCCTAAATTTACAGAATACCTACAAGACTTATTTGTCAGACAGAGCAATCTCACATTGGTCAATTCTGGTGGTGAGCTATTGATAGAAGGTGAAATATCAAACTATACCATCAATCCTACCGCCGCTACTGCCAATCAAACAGCCGCTCAAAACCGGCTGACGATTACGGTCAATGTCAGGTTTTACAATGCGTTGAATGAGGAAGAGAATTTTGAAAAAAAATTCTCACACTATTACGATTATGGTGCTAATCAACAATTGACTGGCGGTACACTGGAAGAAGCTTTTGAGGAAATATTTGAACAGATTACACAAGACATTTTTAGTGCAACAATAGCAAAATGGTAGAAACCTGCTGTTAAATGCCGCTATCATTCGGGGTAGCGTTTTTCAGTGTATGCTATGCGTTGTCAAAAAAAACACCTATTTTTGTTGACCCTATTGAGGCTTACATGACTATAAATAATTTTACATACCTTCTTGAAAAACCCTCGTCAATAAACTATCAACATACCAATGACTTAGAGTCTTTGGTGCAAAAATATCCTTATTTTCAAGCGGCAAAGGCATTATACCTCAAAGGATTAAAAAATCAAAACAGTTTCAGGTACAATCAGAATTTAAAACTTACGGCTGCTTACACTACAGACAGGGCTATTTTATTTGATTTTATCACTTCGGGTGTGTTTAACAATTATTCTCAGTTTCAGGAAGAAAAAGAGACTATTGAAACCATCAGTCATATAGATCAAAAGGTTGAAGAACAACTGCTGGTAGAGCCCGACCATAATAGTCCCATTATCGAAAACAAAGAGGAAGAACCGGAAGAAGAGGTTAACTCTGAAACCGGTGTGTCAGATGATGATGTATCGGATGAAGCCTTAAACTTTGAATTATCTGACAATGATGTAGTCAGTACAACAGAAGCACACAGTCCAAAACACTTTAACAAAGGGGAGTTACACACCTTCAATGAGTGGCTGCAATTGACGAGTTTTAAACCGGTAGATCGTTCTTTGGGCTCTGAACAAGATTCTAAGTTGAAAGAAAAAATGGAACTCATAGATGAGTTTATAGTTAAAAATCCGAAAATTGAACCCGTTAAAAACCCTGTAACGCCACCTAAACAAGTAGCGGAAAAATTTGATAACGAGGACATTATGACTGAAACCCTGGCGCGGGTTTACGTTCTGCAAAACAAATATAACGACGCCATCAACGCTTATGAAATATTAAGTTTGAAATATCCGGAAAAAAGTGGTTTATTTGCAAACCAAATTAAACACATACAGATTCTTAAAAAAAAATATAATAAAACTAAGTCATGACAACTTTATTAATAATCTTTGCAATAATTGTCGCCATCTTATTGGTATTACTTATTATGGTTCAAAATCCTAAAGGCGGAGGATTATCATCTACTTTTGGCGGTGGTGGTATGAATATCGGTGGTGTCCAAAGTACCAATACGTTCTTGGACAATAGTACATGGACATTAGCTATTGCAATGATTGCACTTATTCTATTGGTCAATCTCACACATCCTAACCGTAGTGATAAAGTAACTAAACATTCCAGTATAGAGAATACATTGAATGACGCTAAGCTTCCTGCACCAACACTGGATGCTCCTGCTCAGGAGAATACTAATGGTGGTGAAGAGACACAGGACAACAAATAGTATAAGTCTATAACTTCAATGAAAGTGCCAATCTAAGTGACAGGTTGGCACTTTTTTTATACAAATATGTCACCTTCCTACTGACAGACCAATATTGGATAAAATAGTTGAAATCGTTTTAAAAATCTGATTTTGTATAGTTTAGAGGTGTAAAAGGCCGGTTGAACTAAATCTGATGTGGTAACTTTAGTTATTTTGGTCTGATTTTGGTAAAAACCAAACAGCAATATAGAGAATGTATAATTTAAAAACGTATCCTCATATGAGTATAAACATTAAACCATTGGCAGATCGTGTTCTTGTAGAACCTATGGAATCTGAAACTAAAACAGCTTCAGGGATTATTCTTCCTGATTCTGCCAAAGAAAAACCACAAAAAGGAACTGTTATCGCTGTTGGTACCGGTACTGCAGATGTAAAATTAACTGTAAAAAAAGGAGATGTTGTTCTTTATGGTAAATATGCCGGCACAGAAATTCAAGTAGACAACAAAGACTATTTGATCATGCGTGAAAGTGACATATTAGCAATCATTTAATTACTAAAACTAAAAACATATAATAATTATGGCCAAAGAAATAATTTTTGATATTGAATCAAGAGATGGATTAAAACGCGGTGTTGACGCCTTGGCGAATGCTGTAAAAGTAACCTTAGGGCCCAAAGGACGTAACGTCGTGATAGACAAATCTTTTGGTGGTCCATCTGTAACCAAGGACGGGGTAAGTGTTGCCAAAGAAGTAGAATTGGAAGATGCGCTTGAAAATATGGGAGCACAAATGGTAAAAGAAGTTGCTTCAAAAACCAGTGACCTTGCCGGTGACGGTACCACTACCGCTACTGTATTGGCACAAGCTATTGTCAAAGAAGGACTTAAAAACGTTGCAGCCGGTGCTAATCCTATGGATCTTAAGCGCGGTATTGACAAGGCTGTAGAAGTTATTGTCGCCCAATTGCAAAAAGCTTCTGAAAAAGTAGGAAACAAAAACGATAAAATTCAACAAGTTGCGGCTATTTCTGCCAACAATGATGACAGTATAGGAAAACTTATCGCTGATGCTTTCGCCAAAGTAGGTAAAGAAGGTGTGATTACTGTAGAAGAAGCCAAAGGTACAGAAACCTATGTGGATATCGTGGAAGGTATGCAATTTGACCGTGGTTATTTATCACCTTATTTTATCAATGACCCTGATAAAATGTTGGTTGATATGGAATCACCTTACATTTTATTGTACGAAAAGAAAATCAGTTCGCTTAAAGATTTATTACCCATCTTAGAACCTGTAGCGCAAAGTGGTAAACCCTTATTGATTATAGCAGAAGATGTGGACGGTGAAGCTCTGACTACTTTAGTTATGAACAAATTGAGAGGTTCATTGAAAATTGCCGCTGTCAAAGCGCCCGGCTTTGGTGATCGTAGAAAAGCGATGCTTGAAGATATTGCCATTCTTACCGGTGGTACCATGATTGCAGAAGAAACAGGCTTGACGCTTGAAAATGCAACTATAGACATGTTGGGAACTGCAGAGCATATCACCATAGACAAAGACAATACAACCATCGTCAATGGTAGTGGTAAAAAAGCAGATATCAAAGCCCGTGTAGAACAAATCAAAGCGCAGATAGAAGTGACCACTTCTGATTATGACAAAGAAAAACTACAAGAGCGTTTAGCTAAACTTGCCGGTGGTGTTGCCGTACTATATGTAGGTGCAGCCAGCGAAGTAGAAATGAAAGAAAAGAAAGATCGTGTAGATGATGCACTTCACGCTACAAGAGCAGCCGTGGAAGAAGGTATTATTGCCGGTGGTGGTGTCGCACTATTACGTACCAAAAAAGCATTGAGCAAAATCAAAACTATCAATGCTGACGAGGCTACAGGTATTGCAATCATTGACCGTGCTATAGAAGAACCTCTACGTCAGATTGTAGAAAATGCCGGTAAAGAAGGTTCTGTTATTGTTTCCAAAGTATTGGAAGGTAAAGGTGATTACGGTTATGATGCAAAATCTGATGCATTTGTAGAAATGTTTAAAGCCGGAATTATCGATCCGACTAAAGTAACCAGAATAGCACTTGAAAATGCAGCATCAGTATCAGGTATGATTCTGACTACAGAATGTGCCTTGGTCAACATCAAAGAAGACAATCCTCCAATGCCTCCTATGGGCGGTGGCGGTATGCCGGGTATGATGTAAGCCAATATTGAGTTACTTATAAAAGAGTATAAACGATAGACTATCGTATAAATACAACCTCTTGCAAGTTATTGTAAGAGGTTTTTTTGTTGTTAACTCAATTAGGCAGCAACCACCGGAACGTATAATAATTATTACTTTTACACCATGAACCCAAAACGTTTTATTCTGATAGTTTGTTTTATGTCCTTAACAATAAGGGCACAGGACACGATTATAGACAGTGATTACGATTGGGAGACCTTGAAGGCAACATACACCCTGCATTATTATAAACACTTAACTACAGCAAACTTTAAACAATTTCAATCGGGTATCGCGCAAATGTCATTGGTAGATGTATCGTATTACGGTTATGATCACAAAGTGCATCGCGGACAGATTGTTTGCCACCAATCAGTAGCTGAGGAATTACAATCTATTTTCAGGCAATTGTTATGGATTAAATTCCCCATTTCTTCGGTTATTCCTATGTCTGAATTTAATTTTGACGATCATCTGTCCATGCATAACAATAATACGACTTGCTTTGATTTTAGGCTGAAAACCCTGAAAAACGGTTGGTCAAAACACGCCTATGGGATCGCTATAGACCTCAATCCCCGTCAAAATCCTTTTGTGTCTCGTCAAGGTGTTTTCCCGGATAATGCCCTGTCTTTTTTGAGTCAGGGGCGTATCAGAGCAGACGATTTCAAAGGAATGCAGGTCATCCGGATATTTGCTATGTATGGTTGGCGCTGGGGTGGCTATTGGTCGTCCAGTAAAGATTATATGCACTTTCAAAAAAACAGCTTGCCCGCCAATTAGTCTTCCTACGCCAAATAGAACTATTTCTGAGTGCTTATTAAACGCTTTGTTTGTAGTGATTACTATGACTTAACCAAATAATGTTGCATTTTTTATTGATAAAAATGCTCTTCAGACCTTTTAAACCTCTGTGGTTTTCACCTCCATAGTTTTAAATACCACCAAAAATCTTTGGCTTGAAAAATCACCACCAAAAATGGAATTACAGTTGGTTTGATGGTTTTAAGAATGTTTTAAGTGCGATTTCTGTGGTTGTTGCCCCTTAATTTCTAACAAAAAATAATACATTTGTCACCATAGAATAGTTTATGTTTTCAATCTTTAAAAAAGAATTCAATACATTTTTTGCCAACCCTTTGGGCTACGGAATTATTGGTTTATTTCTGTTGGTCAATGGGCTGTTGTTATGGGTGTTACGTAGTGATTGGAACATATTCAACAGTGGTTTTGCAGACATGCAAGGCTTTTTTGACCTTATTCCCTGGGTGTTTATCGTGCTTATTCCTGCCATGCTTATGCGAACGTTCAGCGAGGAATATACGCTGGGAACGGTTGAATTGCTCAAAACCCGTCCGGTATCGGCATTTCAGGTGGTTTTTGGTAAATACCTCGCCATAGTGACTATAGTCACTATGAGCCTGATTCTGACTTTGGTTTACATTCTCGCATTAGACCGGCTTGCGGCACCGCAAACCATAGATTTTGGGAGTATTACAGGCTCTTATCTGGGCTTGTGGTTATTGAGTATTGCCATGACTGCCATCGCATTGTGGATTGCCGTATTGTTGAAAAACCAATTACTGGCTTTTATCATTGGTGTTTTGGTTTTATTACTGTTGTATTACGGTGGAGAACAATTGGCGCAATGGTATGATAATGCCCCTGATTTTTTACGTCAAATAACGCTTTACGAGCATTATAAAAGTATGGGCAGGGGGGTATTAGACCTTAGAGATATAGCTTATTTTATAAGTGTGGTGATTTTGTTTATAACTTTGAGTATCAACCGATTTAAACGACTGTGAAAGGACAAAAAAACATAATAGTTGTATTGGGATTAATCATTGTGATTAATGTATTGGCGTATTGGTTTCCGGTGAGAAAAGATCTGACAGCCGATGCCCGTTATACCTTGTCTGAAACCACAGAGTCTATCGTAGAGTCTGTTGATAAACCGCTTTGGGTTAAAGTTTATTTAAAGGGCGATTTCCCATTGGATTTTAAACGTTTGGGGCAAGCTGTAAAAGCACATCTGGAAGAACTTAGAGCTGTCAACAAGCGGATTAAATTTGCCTTTGTAAATCCTTCCGGTATGGAAGAGGAACTGATCAAACAAGGTATGGAACCCAGTCAATTGACCGTAGAACAAGATGGGGAGGTTTCTCAAAAATTGATTTTTCCGTATGCCTTGGTAAAAATGGGGGCAAAAACCCAGGTCGTCAATCTGTTGACCCCGTCAGGCGATACGCAGGATGATCAATTGCAACGGGCTATTGAAAACATCGAATTTGCTTTTTCAGATGCAATAAGCCGTTTGTTACAGGATAAAAAACAGAGTTTGGCTGTTTTGCGTAGTCACGGAACATTAGAGGATATCTATTTGTATGATTTTCTTTCGGGTTTAAAGTCCAAATACAATCTGGCACCCTTTACTTTAAGACCCGAATCGCTTAACCAACAGCAGGTATTAGATGATTTAAAAAAATACAATGGTTTAATTATCGCAAAGCCCACGACAACTTTTTCTGAGGATGATAAATACATCTTAGACCAATACATCATGCAGGGCGGTAAAGCGCTTTGGATGCTAGACTACACCACGGCATCCATGGACAGTTTACAACGTGACGGTTCGTCCTTGATTATCCCGCGGGATCTCAATCTGACGGATCTGTTGTTCAGTTACGGGGTCCGTGTGAACCATAACCTTGTGGAAGATTTATACAGTAGTAAAATTGCATTAGCGACGGGTAATGTAGGGGGGAAGACCCAATTTTCAAACTTGTTGTGGTATTATTTTCCGGTGATTTTAAACCAAAACAACAACCCCATCAGTAAGAATTTACAACCCATACGGTTAAAATTCACCTCTACCATTGATACTTTATTATCGCCGGATATTGTAAAAACACCATTACTGCAAACCTCAAAGCTGACCAGGGTTAAAGGGACGCCGCTGGTCATTGACCTATCAGAAATTTCTCAAAAAGTACAACCTGAACATTTCCGCTCCGGAACGCAATTGGCGGGTGTTTTACTGGAGGGGCAATTCCCTTCAGCCTATGCATACAGAACCAAACCTTTTGAAACCCAACACCTCAATAAGAGTGATGCGCATAAGATGATTGTTATCGCTGATGGTGATATAGCAGCCAATCAAATTCAAGGTGGACAACCTACACCGCTGGATATCGATAAATGGACGGGACAGACTTTTGGTAATAAAGAATTTCTGCTCAATGCCGTTAACTATTTGATGGGTGATAGTGACTTGCTGAATATCAGGCGTAAAACTCTGGATTTGACGATGCTCAATAAAGAAACCCTTGCCCGTCAAAAAACTTTATGGCAATGGGTTAATGTAGGCTTACCTTTATTGATTTTGGGCTTGTTCGGATTGGTTTATACATTGATCAGACGAAAAAAATATAGGTGATGTTTTTGGGGTTGTGTTATTTTTAGTTGTATGCCTAATATTTAGGTTTTTAGTCGGGTCGCAATGCCGAATATGTCTTTGAATTCAAAGTGCAAATAAATCTCTATTTCTATGCAGGTGTTGTATTGAAGGAAAATGTATTTTTGTAGTTATACTGTCGTTGTACAATATTCATTAAAATATATACGTATGAAAAAAATCTTTATAATTCTTTCAGTTGTGGTATTGTTTTACAGTTGTAAAGAAGAACCTAAAGTTGATGCAAAGTATGTTATAGCTAAGTTTCAAGAAAATGCAGATAAAATAAATGCTTTGGAATATAGAATGCAAAGAATAGACACATTTGATCAGGATGGTGCTGTTTTTAATAATACCGGCTTTGCACTTATTGAAAAAGATAAAAATGATAAAGTGTTTGGCTTTTCTTTTTACGGCAAAAGAGACGATGTTCCGGAAGAATATATTTATGACGCCGGAAAAGGATTTGAAATTTTTAGAGCAGATAAATCTTACAAAACATATCCCGGACAATTTGGGTTGATTGGAACTCCCGGCGGACAAATGGTTCATGCTAATATTTTTAAACTTGATTCAATCTACAAAAATGTGTCTCTGTCAGAAACCGAGAATGCTTATTTGCTTACGTTTGAATTTGAAAATGATACAGTTTACTATTTATCCGAAAAGAAGAAAATTTTTCAGCTTAATAAAACTGACTTTTTTCCTGATCTTATTAAATATACATATACCAGACTTGGCAAGAAATTAGTTTCAATTTCAAAATTCAGCGATGTAAAAATCAACGAAAAAGTTACACATTCAATAAAGGACTTTAAGCAAGAAATTCATGATTATTCAGTCGTGCTGCCTAAAAAACGTAAGCCTAGTAAGTTGCTTTTAAAACCGTTGCCAGAATTGGAATTACCTGATTTACTTGACCAAAACAAATTAGTAAAGGTTAATAACAATAAGTTGACTTTGATTGAATTTTGGGAGGTCTGGTGTGCCCCTTGTATTGCTTCGTTTCCCCGTGTAGAAAATCTAAAAAATCAATTCTCTACTGAATTAAACATAATAGGCATAGTGTCAGAAGACTATGAAAACGCTGTTAAGTTGGTCAAAAAGAAAGGTATAACATTTCAAAATTTGGTTGGTAATAGTGATTTGGAAAAAGAATTTGGGGTACGGAGTTGGCCAAGGTACTTTTTAGTGGATAACAGAGGAATTGTACAAAAAGATTATTATGGCTTTTCTTCACAAATAGAAAAGGATATTAAGAAGTTGATTGCCAATCAAAATGTTGCACGATAAACAGGACTGTTTAGTATACTAATCAATAGATAATTAAATATCAGTAAGGCGGCTTTGCATTAGACAGAAGTCAGCCTTGAATAAAAAACCTCTTTTAAATTAATTGGTATCTTTGAGCCCTAATCTGAAATAATGACCACGCAATCAACACCGCACCTGTTAAAGGTGTTTATAGTTATAATACTGATACTCACTTATAATTGTACACCTGACGACCCCTCTGATGTTACACCTGCTGATCCGACTCACATATCACCCGATATTAATGAAGATGGAAAACTCAATATATTAATCTTAGGTACCAGTCACTCTATTAATAGCAGTGCCGCTGGTTTTGCTGCCAATAATATAGCAGAGGAATTAAACCGTATTTTATCTCATGATAAAACCCTTGATTTAGAGGTCGGTATTTCTTTTGAAGATATTTATCAAACCAAGGAAGTGGCTTATGGTCTGGGACAAGCCGGCAATGTCTATAATGCCAATTGTTATGCACACTCATTGATGCAGTATTATTACTGGCCGGATGGACAAGCGGATAGATTAGGGAACTTAGCCGGTCAAAACGGAACCCAATGGGATTACGTGGTTGTAGCTTCAGATCCGTATATTGTGGCAAAATTACCCGGATATTATGCTTTGGGCGTTAATAAAATAGTGTCAAAAATAGCTGAAGGCGGTGCCAAGCCTTTACTTTTAATGGTATGGCCTAGAGATGAAGCGATTACAGCATCGATGAGTCATTATGAAGAATTTACATACCGTACAGCCGATCATGCCGGAGTTGATACTAAAACGGTTCCGGCTGGATTAGCCTGGGAATCCTTGCCGTCTGCAAAAAAAGATACAGCAACCGAACATCCTACGCCAAATGGAGCTTATTTAGCGGCAGCATCTGTTTATGCGCAATTATTAAACAAAAGTGCAAAAGCTTCTGATTATGTCTATGATGATGAGATAGCAGATATAGTATTTACAACGTTAACAGACGAAGCCGGTCAAATACACTATACCGGAGAACGTTCTTTTATGTCACCATTTAAAAGCTGTGATATTGAAGATAGCACATTGAATTACAACCATACGGGAACGAGTTCAGAAAACGGTATCTTAAATGGTTTACAATGGATCATTGAACAATCAGACCGGACACTGGTCAATGGTGGAACCCCGCCTATAGACTTTAATTATGGTAGAGCAAATACAAACTTTGAACCTCATAAACGCTACAAAATCGATCCTGCCCAATTTGATTTTTCTTTAGGCTTCCCCATGCAGGACAATGGCAATTACGGTGATGTTTCTATGCTTTACGGATTGGATAAACGCTATGACGATTCTAACAATGGTACTGATTTAGGCACAGCATTATATATGGTGCATCAATCAGAATTACCCTATGCCCGTGCGATACCGGTTCGTACATTATATGCCCTGATTAAAGAAGCCATTCCCTCGCAATCTGCTTATAGTGATAATTGGCATATGCATGGCAACCTGAATAAAGCCATTGGCGCTTATATGTACACTTTACTGACCGGTGATTATGTGTTAGGTGAAGAACCCGAAGACCGGAATTCTAATGCATGGAAAGCATGGATGTCTCATAAAATTGGCTACGAAACAGCTTATACCTTGATGACTTTAAAAGGTATTCCTCCTCATACCGATTAATGACTTTTTAATGACTTTGTGTCAGTTTTAGATGTTTGGAGATTGGTGGTGAGGTTTTAACTAAGAAACAAAGGTATAAATCGCAGGACAAAGATGTAAACTTAAAGTTAGGATCCGTATAAAGCCAAATCCTGATAACTGCGGGAGTGAATAGAATTCCCTGCCACTTACACGCGGCAGCTGTAAGACTGCTGTAAACAAATATCGAACTCCTGTTAGTCTCTGTAACCAACAATGTTATTTACTTCATCCCCAGTATTTCCCTGCCTTTGGGGGTAATCATCGTTTGGTTCCATTGGGGTTCAAACACCAGGTCAACATCCACATGATAGGTAGGATAAGCGCGTAAGATACTTTCCTTGACATCTTGTATGATACTACTGCCAAGCGGACAGGAAGGGGTGGAAAGTGTCATGGTTACTTTGATATTATTGACACCGTCAAAAGTCACATCGTATATTAATCCAAGATTGACCAGATCAATTTCTATTTCGGGGTCAATGACTTTGGTTAAAATGTTGTCTATGATGTCCAGTTCTATTTCTGAGTTGAGTTTTTGTGTCATGATTTTTTAAGATAAGGGTGATAATTGTGTTTTGTGGAATGTCATTTTTAAAATGTTATTCAGGTTAATCAAGGCGGTTATAATCAAACCAATAATCCCGATATTTAACACCTGTTCGTGTTTAAAATACATGCCGAAAAATGCAATACCGTAACTGATTAGGTAAATATACAATTGGTAATTGGCAAGTGTTTCAGAATACAATTCTCTGGGCAGAGGTGTTTTAAACTTTCCTACATATGTCTGATAGCGTTCCAGCCAAACGATAAAAGGCAGAGTCTTGTATATTTGTCCCAAAATAATGGTGGTTATAAATCCGAAGATAATACCAAAGCCATAATTAACGCTGAGTGATGAGATGTCAGACTTTACAATGGCAAGACCAATCACCAGAGGCAGGTTTAATAAAATAATCGATAGGAGTGTAAACTTCATACCGGTATCCGGCTTTTTTCTGATGCGTTTTTCGTACACTTGATATACATAGGTAAAATAAAAGATTAAGCCGACAACGATCAGACCGATAAATACATAAGTGAACCAGTCGTTGAGGTGAAATAACCATGAGAGTGTCAACCCTGCTAACCCCGTATTAATCGTGTAAAAGCTCCATTTAAGCCGTTTTTCATCTGCGTGATGCGAGACGACAAACATGGGGATAAGAATACTGGAAGCCCCGATAATCAAAAGCAGAAACCATCCGACTAACCCTAAATGAGCATGAATTTTTAAATAATGCAGATGCACATCATTCATAATGTTGTATTTAAAGTCTATGGCTATCAGGGTTCCTGCAATCTCAGTCAATGCTAACCAAAAAACGGCAGCGGAAATAAATTGTGCCTGAATATTGTTTTTTTGCCTTTTCCTGAACGTGAGTACAAGGTTGATGACAAATAACAACAAAGACAAAAACATGAGCAAGGCACTGTAAAATAGTAAGTTGGAATATGAAGCAATCCAAAAACTATAAGACAGGGCTATGATGCTGACGGTGAACATGATAAAAGTAACCATGGCCAGTTTTTCACTGTGCAGTGAGGTCTCATAAATAACGGGTATGAGTTGATAGAGCGCGCCAAATGCAATCATAGAAGCCCAGCCCAGAACTGCTATATGTGTGATGGCAATGAGTTTGGGACTGAAATACAAATTAATCCATTCACTACTACTCACCAGCATGAGTACCGTCAGGATAAGAAAAGCAAAAGAGGCAAAGACATAGTGAGGCACTACAACCTTGGCTGAAGGTGCGTTAGCTGTTTGCAGACCGTTCATTGATATTAAGCTTTATAAATCAGTAGTTCTACATTAGTCGCGTCAATCTTGTGTTCCAACCAGGTATATCCTCTGGATTTGAGTTCCGGTAATAAAAACTGAGGCGTTTTTTTATGATGAACAAATAAAGCGTGATCATCCGGTAATTGACTGATTTCACTCAATATAGTGGTCATGGGTTCCGGCATTTCCAGATGTCTGACATCTATTTCTTTCAAATTGGACCCAAAAGCTATCATTTTGAGCGTAAACGCATCAAAAGAGGCTGTCATGTCATCTATAGTCTCTGTGCTTTCTACTGCCTCTGCAGCTTTAAAAAATACATGAAATTCATTGGGGCTTATTTGTTGTGTAAACGTTTTGTAACCTTTCTGTGTGAGAACATTGATAAGAGGTACAGGTTCAAAACTGTTGACAAGTTTAAGAATACCGTCTTTATCCAGTTTTTTTATGGCAGACATGATGTCAGCAAAAGGATCCTTACCACTGTCTATGGTTGGTCTTACATCCAATACAACCAACTTGTTTTCATCGATGGCAAAAGTGTTGTCACTATTACCATCTGAAGTGTGAACCTCTTCTTTTTCAATATCAAAACCTAAACCTGATAATTGATCTAAAAAATGTTTAACACTTACACCACCTATACGGGCAGCATCTGCTATGCTTACTCTGGGGGCTAAAAACTTCCTTAATACCGGGTTTTTAAGTTTTTTAAAATTCTTGTTGATTGAAGCGATTCTTTCTATGGCTTCAGGATTCTCTTTGATTATTTGAGAAATTTTAGTGTTTCTGGATAGTTTCATAATGACTGATTTAGAATGCAAATTTATAACAAATCTAAATAAAATACTAATAGGTATCCTATTTTTATGGATTTAACCCGGATTAGTCATCGAATTTTGTTGCAAAACCGACCTGTTTAACATGATTATTCAACGACAGTGTAATGATTCTTTTATAAAGGCAAGTTAGAATAAGTCTTTTAGTTGTCAAAAGTCAGGATATTGCTATCTGTTATTGATATAAATGACAATATGGCATAAAAACGTAATTGGCAATGAATTTGCTAATAAGAGGATGATAAATAGAAACACATGGCAAAACATAAAAATAAAAATACAGACAAGCCCTTAGAGGATCAGGTAGAAGAAACAATGCAGGAAAAAACTGAAAAAGAGGCTGTTGAAGTAGAGGAGGCTCCTGATATGGAAGCGCTTTTAGCATCGGAAAAAGATAAGTTTTTACGCTTATTTGCCGAGTTTGAGAACTATAAAAAACGTACAACTAAAGAGCGTTTGGACTTATTTAAGACTGCCAATAGGGAATTAATGTCAGTTTTACTGCCTGTTTTGGATGATTTTGAACGTGCAATGGCAGAAATCAAACGTGCCAAAGACGATAGCTTATTTGAAGGTGTTGAGTTGATTTACTCAAAATTCAAAAAAACACTTGAAGCTAAAGGGTTAATCGTAGCCGAAGCCAAAGCCGGAGATACATTTGACCCTGAAATTCATCAGGCTATTACACAAATACTCGCTCCTTCCAAAAAAATGAAAGGCAAAATCATTGATGTAACAGAAAAAGGTTATAAGCTGGGTGAAACTTTTTTACGATTTCCTAAGGTAGTCGTGGGACAATAGAACTATTATGAAACAAGATTATTACGAAATATTAGGCGTAGAAAAATCTGCGACAGCCTCAGAAATAAAAAAAGCATACCGTAAGAAAGCCATTCAGTATCATCCGGATAAAAACCCTGGAGATAAAGAAGCTGAAGAGAAGTTCAAAACGGCTGCAGAAGCTTATGAAGTGCTCAGTGACCCTGACAAAAAAGCCAGATATGATCAGTTTGGTCACGCGGCATTTGAAAACGGTGGTGGATTCCACGGTGCCGGTGGTATGAATATGGATGATATCTTCAGTCATTTTGGAGACATCTTCGGTGGGCATTTTGGTGGTGGTTTCAGCGGTTTTGGCGGCGGTCAACAGCAAATGCGTGTCAAAGGTGGAAACTTGCGTATTCGTTTAAAACTTACTCTGGAAGAAATAGCCAAAGGCGTTGATAAAAAAGTAAAAGTAAGACGCAAAGTGCAAGCGGACGGAGTGACTTACAAAACCTGTTCTACCTGTAATGGTAGCGGTCAACAAGTACAAGTGCGTAACACGATTTTGGGTCGTATGCAGACTGCCACGACTTGTCAGACCTGTTCCGGAAGTGGTCAAATCCTTGATAAAAGACCAAGCGGTGCAGATTCACAGGGTATGACTGTCAAAGAGGAAATGGTTGAAATCAACATTCCTGCAGGTGTCGTTGAGGGTGTACAACTCAAAGTAACCGGTAAAGGTAATGAAGCTCCAGGTAAAAATTCTGTGCCCGGTGACTTACTGGTCGTTATCCAGGAGGTAGAGCATCCTACGCTAAAACGGGAGGGTAGTAATATCCATTACCAACTTTACATCAGTTTTTCTGATGCTGTACTGGGATCAACAGAAGAAATAGAAACAGTAACCGGAAAAGTTAAGATCAAAGTAGAGCCCGGCACTCAATCCGGGAAAATATTCAGATTAAGAGGTAAAGGTATTCCAAATCTGGACCGTTATGGTCATGGTGATATGCTCGTGCATGTCAATGTATGGACACCACAGACGCTGACCAAAGAACAAAAAGAGTTCTTCAAAAAGATGCGTGACGAGAAAGAATTTACACCTGACCCTACGGACAATGATAGAAGCTTTTTTGACAGAATAAGAGATATGTTTGATTAACGTTCTTATAGTCAAACGTTCCATTTAATCTCTGCCGACAAACTCAGAAACACATCTGCTGTAAGTCATTGCTAAACCTACAGACAAGGCATTTGTTACATTTGTAACCTCCTTTTTTCCCCCTGATCAAGTGCCTTATGTCCGGTTTATACGATGGCAAAATAGCGTGTGTCTGAGTTTGTCGGCAGATTTTTTATAGACAATTTCTACACACATTACATACTTCCTGTATTTCAGATACTCTCAAAATATGATTTTGGAGTGGATGTAACAATCTTTGAGTACATTCGTCCTTAAGATAACAAACCAATTATTGATGACTCAACGAGCATTTATAGAATTGATAAAACCATTTCAGGATAAACTGTACCGGTTGGCAAAACGTTTATTGATATCAGAAGATGAAGCACAGGACGCCACACAGGAAATATACCTGAAACTATGGCAGAAAAGGCGGGAGTTACCGACCTATAATAGTGTAGAAGCCTTGGCTGTGACGATGACCAAAAACTATTGTTTAGACCGGTTAAAGTCAAAACAAGCGGGTAACCTGAGTATTGTTCACCAGAACTTTAAAGATGAATCCGGTGATACGGCAAAGCGGGTTGAAATTCAGGATCAAATCAGTTTGGTACACCAATTGATTGATAAACTACCGGAAACCCAGCGAATCATCATCCAGTTGAGAGATGTAGAACAATTTGAACTAAAAGAAATAGAGCAGATATTAGACATGAAGCCTACGGCTGTAAGAGTAAACTTATCCAGGGCTAGAAAAACAATAAAAGAAAATCTTATCAAACAATTATCTCATGGTATCAGATAAAAAAAATATAGACAAACTGTTAGAACGTTACTTTGAAGGGCAGACGACCTTGCAGGAAGAAGCACTTTTAAATGAATATTTTAGATCAGATAGTGTTGCTTCTCATCATGAGCAATACCGAGCCCTTTTTCAATATTTTTCTAATGAACGCACCCAAAGCAATGCGCTGCAACCACGTTTAAAGTCTAACCGTACGAAACGTTTCTGGTTTTCGGGCATCGCTGCAGGATTACTCCTTTTCGTCAGTTTCTTTGGTTGGCAAAGTTATCAACGTCAGCAATTGGCGCAGCAAGCCTATCAGGACTCTTATAAAGCGCTTGCGATTATAGGAAAACACTTTGACCAAGGCCAAAATGCCATTCAGGAACTGGCCTATCTGGAAAAATCAAGGACGTTGGTCTTTCGTGCACAAACTAATAAATAACATTTAAACTAAAACTATTTAATCATGAAAAAAATAATCACTATTGTATTGACTGTATTGATTGCTCATATCAGTTATGCACAGCAATCTGTATTTGCAGGATTTGAGAACAACGACGAAGTAACATCTGTCGTCGTGAATAAAAAAGCATTTCTAATGCTGAAAAAAGCAACAGCAGAATCTCAGGAAGCCGAAGAATTCAGGAGCCTAGTTTCCGGTCTCAATGAGTTACGTGTCTTGACTACTGAACATGCTGCAACGGCAAAGGAAATGAAGGCTACTTTTGATAGTTATCTAAAAAAGAATAAGTTGTCTGAACTTATGCGTGTCAAAGACAAGGATGCTAATGTGAAGATATATGTCAAGGAAGGTAAAGATGATTACGTCACAGAATTTTTAATGCTGGTAGATGAGATGGATATTTCTGCTAAGGCAGGTGGTCGTAATACCCCGGAAATGGTTATTGTATCACTTACCGGAAACATCAACCTCAATGATATTGCCAAAATCACTGCCGATATGAATATTCCCGGAAGTGAGCATGTTAAAAAAGCCGGTAATAAGTAATAAAACAATAGTTATCTGTATTAAAACCACTTGAAAATGTACAAACAATTATCAATTATTTTACTCGCAGTTTTGCTTGTGACCGCTTGTAATACCAAGGAATCTTTACAGCATTTTATGGTCAAGCAGGAAGAACAGGAAGATGTGTTTACATTTGATTTGTCAAACAATTTTTTACAATTGAATGAGGAATTTCAAACCCCTGACAATCAAAAAATATTATCGACCATAAAGAAAATTAACCTCATGGCTTTCAGGTTAAAAGAGGGTAATGAGGAGAAATATACTAAGGATGTAGCAACGCTACGTTCTTTATTATCAGAGGAGAAATACAGCCCATTGATGACCTTTGGTAAAGGTTCAAGAGGGGTGAAGGTGTATGCCATAGGTGACGAAGATACCTTGGATGAGTTGATTGTGTTGGGTAATGACCATGAAACAGGTTGGTTAATCGTCAGAATACTTGGTGATGATATGCAACCGGAAAAGATTATGAGTCTGATGGGTAAATTTGATTTTGACAAGGATGAATTACCTCTGGAAGATTTAAAAGCTTTTTTTTAATAAATTCTGAGTAAAGAATCATAAGAACAGTCTTTGCAATAAAAGTCATCGAAAATCGTTTATTTTTCGATGACTTTTTGTATTAAAGTCGTTTCAACTTCACAAATTTGTGTACTTTTGCAAGATATGAAATTTACGGCATTACAAATCGCGACTATACTCAATGGAGATATTGAGGGTGATGAACTCGTGGCTGTTTCAAAACTTTCTAAAATAGAGGAGGGTGAATCAGATTCGATATCTTTTTTAGCCAATGATAAATACACCAATTACTTATACACCACAAAAGCAGGAATTGTTATTGTCAACAGAGATTTTATACCTGAAAAGCCGGTAAAGTCGACTTTAATCAAGGTTTCAGATGCTTATGCGGCATTTACATCTTTACTGCAATTTTATAATGACACCTTAAAAACCGATAAAACAGGTATTGAATCGCCTGTTTTTATAGATGAGTCAGTGGTCAAAGGAGAGCGTTTGTATGTGGGTGCATTTTCTTATATAGGTAAACATGTAAAATTGGGTAACAATGTTAAGATTTTCCCTCAGGTCTATATAGGTGATAATGTAGAGATAGGAGATGATACCACTATTTTTTCGGGGACTCGAATTTATAATGATACCAAGATCGGCAAGGCTTGTACTGTACATGCCAATGTTGTTTTAGGTTCAGATGGTTTTGGGTTTGCACCGAACAAAGACGGAACTTATAACAAGATTCCACAAACAGGAAATGTCGTCATAGAAGATCAAGTAGAGATTGGTGCCGGTACAACGATTGACAGGGCTACGATGGGTAGTACTATTATTCGTACAGGGGTAAAGCTGGACAATATGATTATGATTGCGCACAATGTAGAAGTGGGCGCACATACGGTTATTGCAGCCCAATCCGGGATAGCCGGTTCTACAAAAGTAGGTAAGCATTGTGTGCTGGGAGGCCAGGTGGGTATTGTAGGACACTTGACCATAGGAAACCATGTTAAAATTCAGGCGCAGTCAGGTATTACCAAGAGCTTAAAAGACGGTGAAGTTGTACAGGGTACACCAGCTTTTGAATATTCAGAATGGAATAGAAGTTATATCCATTTTAAAAACCTGCCCAAGACGATGAAAGATATCCAAGATCAACTAAAGAAATAATTAAATTATTTGTAAATGGCTTTACAAAAAACCATATCTAAACCGATAACCCTGAAAGGGATAGGTTTACATACAGGAAAAGAAGTCACCTTGACGTTTAAACCTGCACCTGTCAATCAGGGCTTTGCTTTTGTAAGAGTAGATTTAGAAGGTAACCCTTTGATAGAAGCACATGCCCGTTATGTGGTGAATACCCAAAGAGGAACCAATCTGGAAAAAAATGGCGTAAAAATACAAACCTCTGAACATGTATTGGCAGCGGCTGTAGGATTGGACTTAGACAATCTTTTGATTGAAATCAATGCAGCAGAACCGCCTATTATGGACGGTTCTTCAAAATTCTTTGTTGAAGCACTTGAATCTGCGGGTATTGTAGAACAGGATGCTGAACGTGAAGAATATATTGTCAAAGAAAACATCAGTTATAAAGACGAAGAGACCGGAAGTGAGATTGTTCTAATGCCGGCAGATGATTATCAAATCACCACACTGGTTGATTTTGGTACCACTATTTTAGGGACGCAAAATGCCTTTCTGAATGATGTTTCTGATTTCAAAGAACACATTAGTGAAGCAAGAACATTCAGCTTTTTACATGAACTGGAAATGTTGTTGGATAACAACCTTATCAAAGGGGGGGATCTTAACAATGCCATTGTATATGTGGATAAGGTCATTTCTGATGATACAATGGAAAAACTGAAAAAGGTGTTTGGTAAAGAAGAGATAACGGTGAAACCCAATGGGATCTTGGATAATCTGACTTTGAGATGGCCCAATGAAGCAGCCCGTCATAAACTTCTTGACGTTGTCGGAGATATGGCGCTGGTAGGAACCAAAATAAGAGGTAAGATTATTGCTACCAAACCCGGGCATAAAGTCAATACTATTTTTGCCAAAAAATTATCTAAAATCATACAAAACGATAAGCGTAACAACATTCCTGACTACGACTTGAATAAGGAGCCGTTGATGGATGTCAATGATATTATGAAGTTGTTACCGCACAGACCTCCGTTTTTATTGGTTGATAAAATACTCGAACTCTCAGAAAAACATGTGGTAGGGGTCAAAAATGTGACGATGAATGAACCGTTTTTCGTTGGACATTTTCCAGGAGAACCTGTGATGCCCGGTGTGCTTCAGGTAGAAGCAATGGCGCAGTGTGGAGGTGTGTTGGTGTTGAGTACTGTTCCCGACCCTGAGAATTATTTGACTTTTTTTATGAAAATAGATAAAGTCAAATTCAAACAAAAAGTGGTTCCCGGTGACACCTTGATTTTCAGATTAGAATTATTAACGCCTATCAGGCGAGGCATATGTCATATGCAAGCCTATGGCTATACCAATAATAAACTGGCCGTAGAAGCAGAACTCATGGCGCAAATCGTAAAAGTAAAAAAAGACGACAAATGAACCAGTCATTAGCATATATACACCCTGATGCCAAAATCGGTAAAAATGTGACTATAGGTCCTTTTACTAACATAGAAGCGGGGGTAGAAATAGGAGACGGAACGTGGATTAGTTCGAATGTTACCATTATGTCCGGTGCCCGTATAGGTAAGAATTGTAGAATATTTCCCGGTGCAGTTATTTCTGCTATCCCTCAGGATTTGAAATTTGAAGGTGAAGAAACGCTGGCTGTCATAGGTGATAATACCACCATTAGAGAAGGGGTCACTATCAATAGAGGAACTAAAGCATCCGGAGAGACAAGAGTGGGTAATAATTGTCTGATTATGGCAACAGCCCATGTAGCTCATGATTGTGTTTTGGGAAATAACTGTATTGTTGCTAATGCCGTAGCTTTGGCAGGTCACGTTGAGGTCGGTGACTATGCGATACTGGGAGGATTATCTGCTGTACATCAGTTTGTACACATTGGTAAACATACCATTATTTCGGGAGGTTCATTGGTGAGAAAAGACATTCCTCCTTACACCAAAGCCGGAAAAGACCCTGTATCATTTATAGGTATTAATTCCACCGGTTTAAAGCGCAGAGGTTTTTCACAAGATAAAATCAATGAAATTCAGAATATCTACAGGATAATATTCCAAAAAAATTACAACAATAATCAAGCCCTTATGGTCGTAGAGACAGAATTACAAGCCTCTGAAGAAAGGGATGAAATCATAGCATTCATCAAGCAATCCCCGAGAGGTATAATGAAAGGGTTTACAAGTATAAGACATTGAAAAATATAATATTAAAATAAGGTAATTAAAATTAAATTTATGGCCAATACATCAGATATCAGAAAAGGATTGTGTATTAATTACAATAACGACATTTTTAAAATCATAGAATTTTTGCATGTCAAACCCGGTAAAGGACCGGCATTTGTCAGAACAAAATTAAAAAGCATCACTACAGGTAAAGTTATAGACAATACTTTCTCTGCCGGACACAAAATAGATGAAGTAAGGGTAGAAGCTCGTAAGTATCAGTATTTGTACCCGGAAGGTGATATTTATCACTTTATGAATACAGATGATTATAACCAGATTACCTTACCCAAAGAAAGTATGGATGCCCCTGATTTGCTCAAAGAAGGCGAAGTGGTGACAGTTTTGATCAGAGCCGAAGATGAAACCCCGTTGTCTGTAGAAATGCCTGCCAATGTTGTTTTGACAGTTACGGAAACAGAACCGGGTGTCAAAGGTAATACAGCAACCAATGCAACCAAGCAGGCTACTGTAGAAACAGGTGCAACAGTTAATGTTCCTTTGTTTATCAACGAAGGTGATAAAGTCAAAATAGATACCACTAGCGGTAAATATTTAGAGCGCGTTTAGTTCGTCGATAAATTTTACAATAGAATTTAGATTTTTACTTTCACAAACCAATGTTTAACATTATTTTTGTGCAAACAATATTAGTTTTTTAAGAAATCATAAAACCATAAAACCCAATCATGAGTGTATTAGTTAATAAGAATTCCAGAATAATCGTTCAAGGTTTCACCGGAGGCGAAGGAACATTTCACGCCGGTCAAATGATAGAATACGGTACCAATGTCGTAGGTGGTGTTACCCCTAAAAAAGGTGGACAAACCCATTTGGGCAAACCTGTTTTTGACACCGTTAAGGATGCTGTAGATCAGGTCAAAGCCGATACGTCTATCATATTTGTTCCACCCGCTTTTGCTGCCGATGCCATTATGGAAGCCGCCGAAGCCGGAATCAAAGTCGTCATCTGTATTACAGAAGGTATTCCCGTAGCCGATATGGTAAAAGTACAAGAATATCTTAAAAAATATGACACCCGATTGGTTGGTCCTAACTGTCCAGGTGTTATCACACCCGGTGAAGCTAAAGTAGGTATTATGCCCGGCTTTGTCTTTAAAAAAGGAAAAGTAGGGATTGTATCAAAATCAGGTACGTTGACTTATGAGGCAGCGGATCAGGTGGTTAAGCAAGGTTTGGGTATCACTACGGCTATTGGTATAGGTGGTGACCCTATCATTGGAACAACAACCAAAGAAGCTGTAGAACTCTTTATGAATGATCCTGAGACTGAAGCCATCGTTATGATTGGTGAAATTGGTGGAAATCTTGAAGCTGAAGCTGCTAAATGGGTGAAAGCTGACGGTAACCGTAAGCCTGTCATTGGATTTATTGCCGGGCAAACAGCGCCAAAAGGCCGTACTATGGGTCATGCCGGTGCTATTGTAGGTGGTAAAGACGATACTGCGCAAGCTAAAATGAAAATTTTGGCTGAAAATGGTATTCACGTGGTTGAATCACCTGCTGAAATTGGAAAAAAAGTAGCAGAAGTGCTTAAAAAATAATAACTGATTAAAGTCTGCTGAAAAAAATAAACTAGTTATTGTTTAACAGTTTTTCAGTAGTTAAGTAATTATAATCTTGTTAAAACCTGTAATGTCAATTCATTACAGGTTTTTTTAGGTCTGTTGTCTGTGATTTTTGTTATAATTAGGCTAAAATCCCTTAAGGATTATCCCGTACTTTTTTGTAATTTTACGGGATATTTTTTTGACGTTATTGTTGGTTAAAAACTTACAATATCCATCAAAGGACAAAACCTCAACCATTTAAAACATATATTTATTATGAATACTGATATAAGAGCCATAGAACCAAAAGTCTTATGGAACCATTTTGCAGATCTTAATGCTGTTCCCCGCGGTTCAAAGAAAGAAGCTAAAGTCATCAAATTTATGGCCGACTTTGGTAAAAAACTGGGTTTAGAAACTGTTATAGATGATGTAGAAAATGTCATCATAAAAAAACCGGCAACACCGGGTATGGAAGACCGCAAAACAGTGGTGTTGCAATCTCACCTTGATATGGTTCATCAAAAAAACAATGATACTGTTTTTGATTTTGATAATGAAGGCATAAAAATGCTAATCGATGGTGATTGGGTAACGGCAGATGGTACAACGCTGGGTGCAGACAACGGCCTTGGGGTAGCAGCTATTATGAGTATTCTTGAATCAACTGATATTCCACATCCGCCACTGGAAGCGCTTTTCACTATTGATGAAGAAACAGGTATGACCGGAGCACAAGGTTTGCAAGCCGGTTATCTTGACGGTGAGATTTTGCTTAATCTCGACACTGAAGATGACGATGAGATAGATATAGGTTGTGCCGGAGGTATAGATATCACAGCTAAAGGGTCATACATACAAAAAGATATTTTACAAGATAATATTTTGATGAAACTTGTGGTAGGCGGTTTAAACGGCGGTCATTCCGGTATGGATATTCACCGCGGATTGGGTAACGCCAACAAGATCATGAATCGTTTACTCTATGAATCTTTTGATTTTGAAATAAAACTGGTCGCACTACACGGTGGTAGCTTACGCAATGCTATTCCACGGGAAAGTGTAGCGGTTTTAGCTGTGCCTGAAGCTAAGAAACAAGTTTTTGAAGATCAGATCAAAGCAAGTGCAGCCGTACTTAAAAAAGAATTTAAAGTGATGGATCCGGGATTAGAAATTACTTTGGAACCCTGTGAAGAGAAGTACAAATCTACTATGGATACCCATAATTTTATCACGTTTATAAAAACAGTCTATACAGCTCATAATGGTGTGTACCGTATGAGCCCTGATATGGAGGACTTAGTGGAAACTTCAAATAATATTGCAAAAATCACTGTTGAAAATGGTGAAATAAAAATAGAATGTCTTACTCGTTCTTCTGTAGAAAGTACTAAGATGGATTTAGCACATGCTTTACGTTCTGCATTTGAATTGGCTAAATACGAAGTGACCTTTTCAGGGTCGTATCCCGGTTGGCAACCCAATCCGGAATCACCTATTCTCAACGTTATGACCGGATTATACACTGAAATGTTTAAGGAAAAACCTCAGATAGTGGCGTGTCATGCAGGCTTGGAATGCGGTATTCTCGGTCGTAACTATCCGGGTATGGACATGATTTCATTTGGTCCTACCATCAAGGGTGCACATTCTCCGGATGAACGTGCTAATATTCCATCAGTACAGAAATTTTGGGCTTATTTATTGGAAATCCTTAAAAATATTCCCAAAAAGTAACATTCAGATTGTAAAGGGTTGTTAAAAAATGACGCTATCAGGGCTTTCGGGTTTTGGTAAATACTAAATTAATGTATTTTTACAAGCACAAAAAACAATCAAATTTTATGGGTAGAATCATTGCTGTTGCCAATCAAAAAGGCGGTGTGGGGAAAACCACAACGACGGTTAATCTTGCGGCTGCTTTAGGAGTATTGGAAAAAAAAGTCCTTTTGATAGATGTAGATCCTCAGGCTAATGCCACCTCCGGATTAGGTGTTGATGTAGAAGAAGTCGCCATGGGCTCTTACCAATTGATAGAGCATTTATTGACAACTGAGGATACCATTATCCCAACCGATTCGCCTAATTTGGACCTTATCCCTGCACATATAGATTTGGTAGCTGCAGAGATAGAATTGGTTGAAAATGAAAACCGTGAGTATATGTTACGGGATGCTTTGAAGGGGATAAGAGAAAAGTATGATTATATATTGATAGATTGTGCGCCGTCTTTGGGGTTATTGACCCTGAATGCTCTGGTAGCGGCAGATGCTGTTTTGATTCCTATCCAATGTGAATATTTTGCATTGGAAGGTCTGGGTAAACTGCTTAATACCATAAAGAATGTTCAACAGATACACAATAAGAATCTGGATGTAGAGGGGTTGTTACTGACCATGTATGATACCAGATTACGTCTGTCTAACCAAGTGGTGGAAGAAGTGAGAAAACATTTCCAGTCTATGGTGTTTGATACGGTTATTCATAGAAATGTTAAGCTGAGTGAAGCCCCCAGTTTTGGAGAATCGATTATTTCCTTTGATGTAACTTCCAAAGGTGCAAAAAATTATATAAGTTTGGCAAATGAAATTTTAAAGAATCATGGCAAAAACAAGTAAAAGACCGGCAATGGGGAAGGGGTTGTCTGCCTTATTTAAAGAACCCATACACAATATTTCGTCAGCTTCAGATCAAGGGGCGGAAAAGGTTATTGGAAATATGGTAGTCATAGAAGTTGAAGCCATTGAGGCTAACCCATTCCAACCCAGAATAAATTTTAACGCTGAAGAGTTACAGGAATTAGCCCACTCTATTAAGGAGCTTGGTGTTATTCAGCCTATTACGGTTAGAAAATTGGAAGGAAACAGATTTCAATTGGTTTCCGGAGAACGCCGTTGGCGGGCTGCCAAGAGTATAGGTATGGAAACCATACCGGCGTATGTGCGTATAGCCGATGACGGTGAAATGCTGGAAATGGCGTTGGTAGAAAACATCCAACGCCGTGATTTGGATCCTATAGAAGTTGCCTTGTCCTACCAACGTATGATAGACGAACTGGAAATGACCCAGGAAGATCTGTCCAAAAGGGTAGGTAAGAAAAGAGCCACAGTAACCAATTATCTGAGATTATTAAAACTGGATCCTATTGTACAAATGGGTATGCGGGATGGTTTTATCAGTATGGGGCACGGTAGAGCTTTGGTCAATATTGAATCCTTTGATGATCAGATGATACTTTATAAAAAGATTATAGATAAGAGTCTGTCTGTACGTCAAACAGAGGAATTGGTTAAACAGTTTAGAACGCCCAAAACCACTACTGCCAAAGCGCCGGTATTACCGGAACATCTGGAGGAAACCAGACAGTATTTTTCTGACTTTTTTGGTCAGAATGTCAAACTAAAGGTCGGTAAGAACGGTAAAGGTCAGGTGATGATACCTTTTAATTCTCAGGAAGATTTGATACGTATTAAAAAGTTGTTAAGTTAGTGTACAAAATCGGGGTTTTCATACTATGTCTGTTTATGTTTGGGCGTATTGTCGCTCAGGAACATGTCAAGGATTCAACAGCAGTTGATAAGACGTATATGATAGCTGTTAAACCCATGAAAGTGGCTTTTTACAGTGCTGTTTTACCGGGATTGGGGCAGGCTTACAATAGGGATTATTGGAAGATCCCGTTGGTTTACGGTGCATTAGGTGTCGGAGTATATTTTTATGCATTCAATAATGACCGGTACCACGAGTATAGAACAGCTTTTAAACTGTTGAAACTGGGAGAAGATAACGGTTTGCCCAATGTATCAGAAAGCACACTCCAAAGTGCGCAGGAGTACCATAAAAAGAACAGGGATTTATCGTTACTTGTTACAGCCGGTCTTTATGTGTTACAAATAGTGGAAGCCAGTGTGGATGCGCATCTGTATTATCATAATACAGACGATCAATTGACCATTACACCTTTTGTACGACCTGAAGATAGTTATGCAAATCAGGTTGTAGGTTTGGCGGTAAAATATTCATTTTAAAACAATACACCCATGAACATTATATTATTGGGATACGGAAAAATGGGTCGTGCTATTGAACAGATAGCATTGGATAGAGGACATTCTATTGTGGCCAAAATCGACGAACCGACTGACGTTATTGATTTTAAAAATGCCGATGTAGCCATAGACTTCAGTCTTCCTGATGCTGCATTCAGCAATATTTCACAAGCATTGACGAACAATATTCCTGTAGTAAGCGGTACTACTGGATGGTTGGATCGCTATGATGAGGCCGTTGCTCTTTGTCAAGAACACGGTGGTAGCTTTCTTTACGCGTCAAACTTTAGTCCGGGAGTTAACCTGTTTTTTAAGCTTAATAAATATCTCGCTAAGCTTATCCAACCCTACGATTACAAACCGTTGATAGAAGAAACACATCATATTCATAAACTGGATGCTCCCAGTGGTACGGCTATTACATTGGCTGAGCAACTGTTGATTTATGCAGATCATATGCGTTGGGTGTCGATAGACAGCGATAAAGCGCCGGAAGAAGGCTTACCCATCAAATCTATCAGAAAAGACGAGGTGACGGGAACGCATGAGATTACCTACCGTTCTGAGATAGACAGTATCAGTATAAAACACGAAGCTCATAACCGAAGTGGTTTTGCTTTGGGGGCTGTACTGGCGGCAGAATATATTGCAGATAAAAAAGGGATTTTTACAATGTCCGATGTTTTAGGATTGGATTCATTAGATTAAACACATAAAATTAAAGAAATGACATTTACAAGTTGGTTGATATTTTTTATTATTATTCAGGTTATCCACTTTCTAGGTACCTGGCGGTTATACCAGAAAGCAGGTAGGAAATCCTGGGAAGCAGCTGTGCCTGTTTACAATGCAATTGTTCTGACCAAAATAATGAATAGGCCATGGTGGTGGGTCATCTTACTCTTTATCCCCATCATCAATTTATTGATGTTTCCGGCCATTTGGGTAGAAACGGCAAGGAGTTTTGGTAAAGAAAAAACCGGCGAGTTATTTGTGGTGGTGCTTACGTTGGGCTTTTACCTCTATGTGCTCAATTATGATCCCAAAACCAAGTACAATGCTGACCGTCAATTAAAACCCTATACCAGAGCCGGAGAATGGACGACTGCTATTGCTTTTGCGGTAGTGGCAGCTTCGATTATTCATATTTATTTTATCAGACCTTACAATATTCCCACATCCTCATTGGAAAAAACTTTATTGGTAGGGGATTTTTTATTTGTGAGTAAAATGCACTATGGGCCATTGGTGCCTCAGACACCTTTGTCAGTACCTATGTTTCATGATACAGTCAGGATTCCATTTACTAAACTGAAATTCAAGTCGTATATTTCCAAACCTCAAATACCCGGTTTGAGATTACCGGGTTTTCAAAAGGTGAAACGCAATGATATCGTTGTGTTTTATTGGCCTACAGATACGGTAAGATTTTTTAGAGACCGTTCCGGTATTCATGTTGACAAGCCCGTAGATAAAAAATCAAATTATGTCAAACGCTGTGTGGCCGTTGCCGGTGATTCACTGGAGATTAAAAACGGTGATGTGTATATCAATGGTGAGAAACAAGCCTATCCGGTAAGAGCTAAATTGCAATATTATTATGAGGTAGAACAAGTTCCGGGTTATACTGGTTTGCAGAATTTTGCTAATAAGAATAATATTACAGAATATTTTGTCACCAAAGACAAAAAGATCTTTATGAATTTAACGGATGAGTTGGCAGAAGAATTACGTCAGAAGAATCAAATTAAAAAAGTTGAGAAGTTATTAGATACTTCCAAGACTTATAAGTCTAATATCTTTCCCAATAATCCTAACTATAGGTGGACTATCGATAATTTTGGCCCGGTATATGTGCCCAAAAAAGGCGCCACTGTGGCGATCAACCTTGAGACTTTACCTTTTTATCAACGGGTGATTGAGGAATATGAAGATAAAAATAATACCATTGAAGTCGCCGGAGATGAGATCCTACTCAATGGTCAGGTGATAGATTCTTATACTTTTAGACAGGATTATTACTGGATGATGGGAGATAACCGTCATAATTCTGAAGATTCCCGTTACTGGGGTTATGTGCCTTATGACCATATAGTGGGTAAACCCGTTTTGATCTGGTGGTCTGTAGAGCGTTTTAATCCCAATAATCCTAAATCATTCTTTCAACGCATCCGTTGGAACAGAATGTTTACGACGGTCAAAGGAGAAGGTGAACCCACTTCATACCTTATTCCTGTAATCATAGTACTGGTCTTAATTATGGGTTATTCATCCTATAAAAAACGTAAGAATCAATAATTATTGATGACATTTTTATGATTCACGATTTAAAATTAATGTCTTGATATATCAGCCTACATATTTCCCTACGATAGAAACTTTCAGTTATTTGGTAAAGGATGAACAAGCTGTTTTTGAACTGTTTGACCATTACCAAAAGCAAACCTACAGAACCCGTTGCAGTATCTATGCAGCCAATGGTAAACTGGATTTGATTATTCCGATCAAACACGTGAAAAATCAAAGACAATTGACCAGGGATGTACGTATAGAAAATGATTTTAACTGGCAGAGAAATCACTTTAAGTCATTGGAAAATGCTTACCGTTCTTCGCCTTTTTTTGAATTTTATGAAGATTATATTGCGGTCATTTACAATCAAAAGGAACAATTCCTGATAGATTTTTTATTTAAAACCATAGATTTGAGCTTCCAATTACTCGACCGCTCAATAAGTTATACTAAAACCTCTGATTATCATTTAACCTATACAGACCCAAAAGATTTACGTTCGTTAGCAGATTTCAAGCGTTCGTCTGTACCCTCAATGAAACCTTATATTCAGGTTTTTGACAATAAACAGGGCTTTATACCCAACCTGAGTATTCTGGATTTATTGTTTAATGAGGGGGGGAATGCTATAAGCTATTTGATGACCAATGATATGAAGGGTTAGACGTTAGATGTTACCGGTAGCCCTTTCAATAAGTGATATTTACAACTTGAAAACATACGATAGATATGCCCTTCAATATGTTTGATTTTTTAAATGAGTTTGAGCCTGTTGACGAATCGCTTAAGCAACAATTAGAACCTTATTTTGAACAAAAAACGTTTAAAAAAGGCGATGTGTTATGTCGTGAAGGAGAAGTTCCCGAAGTATGTTATTTTTTAAATGATGGCATTGTCAGAGGCTATTTGAAACATCAGGATCACAAAGAGTATAACAGAGTTTTTTTTACCAAACATGAAATGATGGCGTCTTTTTCTGCACTGATTCAGAAAATTCCCTCGGCTATTACTTTGGAATGCTTAACAGATTGTGAGGTTTTGGTGATAGATTACGAGCAAATCATCAGACTGGAAGAGCAATATACTGTATTGTATAAGATTCATATCAAGGTTTTAGAAGAGTTTTTTATCAAACGGGAAACCGAAATCATTCAATTAGCGACTATGGATGCTACCCGGCGGTATTTGTCGTTGAGGCAGAGAATTCCACAATTGGATAATAAAATTCCCCAGTTTCATATTGCGTCTTATCTCGGTATCACACCGGTTCAATTGAGCAGGATAAGAAAAAAATTGCTTCAAAACGGTTAACGGAATAATCCTGTCAAAAACCCAAACCCATACCCGAAAAATTGGGTGATTGTCGTAATCATTGACATCAATCCTACAACTATAGACTTGTTTTTTAAGGCAGAATCTACCCCAACAATGCTAAGATAAAGACCGTATAGGTAAATAAAAGGCAAATACGGCGTTATGATAAAGCATATAATACTAAAGATAAGCCCCAGAGCGAACAAGGTGGGAAACCAGTAAGTGAGTTTGGAGGTGCCGGGAAATTCTTTATTGAGTTTCGGTCTTTCTTTACCAAAAGCAAAAGTTTGTTTGAAAAACTGTTTTAAGGTGTTACGTCTTTTATGATAGACATACGCCTCAGGTATCAATTGTGAGGTATAACCCATTTGCTTAGTTCGGAAACTAAAATCAATATCCTCACCTATTTTACGGGATTTAAACCCTCCGGTAGCATGAAAAACTTCCCGGGACATACCCAGATTAAAACTACGGGGCTGAAAGTCCTTGTTGTTTTTACCGCCTCTCAATCCGCCGGTCGTCCAAAAAGAAGTCATGGCGTAATTGATGCTTTTTTGCAGGGGTGTAAATGTGTGATGCGCAGTATCAGGTCCCCCGTAAATATCTGTGTACTGTTGGTCTAATGTTTGATGGACAACAGACAGATATTGTGGCGGAAGTATAACATCTGAGTCTAAAATAATGAAATAAGTACCGGTTGCTTTTGTCATCCCGAAATTTCTACTCAATCCTGCGCCGGAATTAGGTTTGTAAAAGTATTTGATATCCAGTTGTGAGCTATGCCGATTGGCAACCACATCACACTTTTTACCGTCAGATGAACCATCATCCACGACGATGACTTCAAACTTCTCAGGATGAGTTTGTTGTGAAAGACTTTCTAACAATTCATCGACTTCGCCGGGGCGGTTATATACCGGAATAATGATAGAAAAGGATAGTTGCTGTGGCATGACAGGAGCTTTGTTTTTAGAATTGTATATCGTGTGTCATGGATTATTAGACTGCCAAAGGTAGCAAATTGCACGCAACAATGATTAATAATAGAAAAACTATCTGAAAAAACTGTAACATTTTATCTTAATGCGAGACTAACCAAACGTATATTATAAAATAATCTAAAACATGAAATTTTTAAGAAACTTATTAGCCGCTATATTAGGTACAATGATTGCTTGGGGACTTTTGTTTTTTCTCTTTGCCGGTATTGGTGCTGCCATGGGTAGTAAAGAGAAAGTCGTTGTCAAACCTTCTTCTGTATTAACACTTAAACTCTCAGGTGATGTCAAGGACTATGTGCCCAAATCGGACAATCCGTTTGATCAAATATTTAAGGATGTCAATCCTCAATTCCAATTGAGCGAAGTATTGACCGCTATTGACAATGCTATGACCGATGATAACATCAAAGGAATCAGTATTGAGCTGGATCAGTCACGTATAGGTATGGCTCAATTGCAGGCTTTACGCGATAAATTAATAGAGTTCAAAAGCAGCGGGAAATTTATTGGTGCTTTTGCAGATAGTTATTCTCAGAAGTCTTATTACCTGAGTTCTGTTGCCGATTCTATCTTTATCAACCCGGTTGGAATATTAGAATTTAAAGGTTTGACTTCTGAAAAATTATATTTCAAAGATTTTCAGGAAAAATACGGTGTTAAAATGGAGGTCATTCGTCATGGTAAATATAAGAGTGCCATGGAAGGTTTTATATCAGATAAAATGAGTGATGCCAACCGTGAGCAAACTTTGTCATTCTTAAGTTCTATTTGGGGTGAATTCTTGGAAGATATAGGGCAAAGCAGAGGAAAATCTGTTGATGAGTTAAATAAGGTCGCTGACAATTTAGGGACTAAAACCAACGCTTTGGCTGTCGATAACCATATGATTGATGGTGTGCTTTATATAGATCAATACCGTGATAAATTAGTGTCGTGGTCAGGTGTGGAGAGTATGGATGATTTGAATATGATTACCATGAAGCATTATTTAAAATCCGGTAAGGGAAGAAATGCTTCAAGTGCTTCAGATAAAGTGGCTGTTCTATACGCTCAAGGAGAAATTAAATACGGTAAAGGGGATGAAACATTTATAGGTCAGGAAGCCATGATCAAAGCGATAAGAAAAATCAAGAAAGACAAAAAAATCAAAGCTTTGGTTTTACGTGTTAATTCTCCTGGTGGTAGTGGTTTAGCATCTGATATTATCTTGAGAGAGTTAGAATTACTTAAACAAGAAAAGCCTTTGGTTGTTTCTATGGGTAATTTAGCGGCTTCCGGTGGTTATTATATCGCTTGTAAAGCCGATAAAATCTATGCTGAACCTACGACTATAACCGGTTCAATAGGAGTCTTTGGTGCTATGCCGAATGTCAATGGTCTCGCCAAGAATATGGGGATCAATGCCGAGCAGGTAACTACCAATAAAGCCCCGGGTTACAGTATTTTTGAGCCTATGAATCAAGCATTTCACGATGAAATGAAAGGGATGATAGATAACTTCTACCAAATATTTATCACCCATGTTGCGGAAGGTAGAAACATGACTAAGGAGGCCGTAGATGCCGTAGCTCAGGGTCGTGTATGGACCGGAAAAGAAGCACAGGACATAGGTTTGGTTGACGAGTTGGGTAGTCTTAATGATGCTGTAAGTCATGCGGCGAGCATAGCCGGTTTGGATTCTTATAAAACAACGGCTTATCCGCGTTATAAAAAAGATATCGAAGATGTATTTAAAGGTAATCCGTTTATGACATCCAAAGCAGACATGCTTAAAGAAACTTTAGGCGAAGAAAATTATCAAATCTATCAAACAATAGAGAATTTTAAACAAATGGAAGGCGTTCAAGCGCGTATGCCTTATGAGTTGGTAATTAGATAGTTCGTGTTTGATTTTGTCTTTTAAGGCTTAGAAGAAATTCTATCATTTTAGTAATCCGTATTGGTCATCTGGTTTTTATTATACATGCCGGAGACTAATGCGGATTATTTTTTTATTGGCATTAAGTGTGGCAATTCATAAATTTTTCTTAATATTGTAGTACAATTATTATAATTGTTTGATGACTATTAGTTTGGTGTTTTGTATATACCATAAATTGTTGTCATCAATCATTGGAAATACTGACAAACAATGACACTTAAAACGCAATTCCCAAAAAAAACACCACCCAATGAGCCTTTTCTTAAAATAGAAAACATTTCCAAGCAATACCGTCTGGGTGTTGTAGGTATGCGTACATTAAAGCACGATTTTAACCGTTGGTGGCATGTGGTACGTGGCAAACAAGATCCTTACTCAAAAATAGGTGAGACAAATGATAGGGCAACTGTCGGGAAGTCTGAATATGTATGGGCACTTAAAGATATTAATATAGAGGTGCAAGAAGGAGAAGTCTTGGGAATTATTGGGAAAAACGGAGCGGGAAAATCAACCTTACTTAAGATTTTATCCCGTGTGACAAGTCCTACAACCGGAACTATAAAAAGCCGTGGACGAATTGCCTCATTACTTGAAGTGGGGACAGGTTTTCACCCTGAACTTACAGGAGGAGAAAATGTTTACCTCAATGGGGCTATTCTGGGAATGACAAAGGCTGAAATCAACGCTAAGTTTGATGAGATAGTAGATTTTGCAGGTGTCGCCCGTTATATTGATACACCGGTGAAACGTTACTCAAGCGGGATGACAGTACGTCTGGCATTTGCTGTTGCAGCGCATCTTGAACCTGAAATTTTAGTGGTTGATGAAGTACTGGCAGTAGGTGACGCTGATTTCCAAAAAAAAGCCATTGGGAAAATGCAGGATATTAATAAAGGAGATGGCAGGACGGTGTTGTTTGTAAGCCATGATTTGATGGCTGTTCAAAGAATCTGTAGCAGAGTAGTTTTGATAGAGGACGGTAAGGTCAAAGCATCCGGTAAACCTATAGACATCATTAAAGAGTATATCAGAGCTAATGAACACGACAATGTTATCAAAGAATGGCCTGATGACGATATGCCGGGTAATGAATACGCCCGTTTAAAGAAAGTTTTTATTGCTAATAAAGAGAATGAATTAAATTACGAGTTTGATGTAACGGAAAACATCTACATTCATTTTAAATACTACGATACTAATCCGGATTTTAAAAATACTGCCATACTGCATATTATTGATGAATTTGAAAGAACATTGTTTGCTTCAAACGAATTTGATAATCCCGAATGGGCACAATACCATGACGGTAGAGATGGCATAGTTCATACGGTATGTGTTATACCGGGTAACTTATTGTCTGAAGGACGCTATAAAGTTTTGATTGCTTTGGGTAATTACAACCCCAACATGACTCATACTTTACATAAGAATGCCTTGTCATTTTTGATTATTGATAAACCGGGTGTTGACAAAAACAGAATGAGGGTAGGCGGTAAATGGCCCGGATTAATAAGACCGATGCTGGATTGGCGTATTGAAAAAGAATACATTTAGAAACGTTGAGAATAGTCTTAGGTAAGATTATAATGTTAACATAAACACACGCTTATTGATGAGTCTGGCAATTTTCAAAACATATTGTATACATATTATTTTCACAGAAAGTTTAGATTCATTGATTATTCAATTGGCTTTAAGGTTTGATTCATGCAAGGTAAACAATGCCGTTTTAAAGTCTTATGAGGATTTAACACAAGTGTATAATAACCAATTTAACTTAACCTGATTAAACCTGATGTTTGTTAAGTGTTTTTGTATAAAGTGAGAAAAAAGTTAACCAAAGGAGTTTTAATAGATGAGTCATAAAAGAGTTTTATTTGTTACAACAGAGTTTCCGCCCCAACCGGGTGGTATTGGTAATCATGCTTATAATTTGGTAAATGAATTATCAGAAAACGGTTTTAATGTTACTGTTTTGACTGATTACAGATCTCAGGATTATTCTGCTGAGAATCAGTTTATTGATAATCAAGTATTCAAAGTCGTTCGTGTAAAACGGTATAAACTTATTTTGTTGACCTATTTAAAGCGGATTTTCTTGTACTTAAGATTGTTAAGGAGAAATGATGTCATTTTTGCTTCGGGAAAATTTTCGCTATGGATGGTCGGACTTAATGTTTTTTTTAATAACAGAAAGAGAATTGCTGTAGTTCATGGCTCTGAAGTCAATTTTAAAGACTTCAAAAAGAAAATAGTTGACCTTAGTTTAAAAGCATTTGATAGTATCGTCGCGGTGTCAGACTACACCAAGAGTTTGTTGGATACAAAATTACAGCAAAAGGTTGTTGTTATTCCAAACGGGTTTCAAATAGAAGTGGAGGCAAAGAAAAAGTCAAATGATGGTAATAAAGAATATTATCCGCAGTTAATTACCGTTGGAAATGTAACCAAAAGAAAAGGTCATCAAAACCTGATCAAAGCGCTACCTAAAATAAAAGAACAATACCCCGACGTACATTATCATATAGTAGGAATTCCTACGGAAAAACAATTTATGCAAGAACTATCCAATAAATTAAATGTATCTGAGCATATAACATTTCACGGTAGGGTGTCCAATGAAAAAAAATATGAGTTACTGGAGCAGTCAGATATATTTGTGATGTTAAGTTCAGAGACCGGTACCGGAGATGTAGAAGGATTTGGTATTGCAATTTTGGAAGCTAACGCCATGGGGTTACCTGCTATAGGTTCATTAAACTGTGGTATTGAAAGTGCTATATCAGACGGTAGCTCAGGAAGATTGGTTAATCCGAATGATACAGATGATATTGTGAAGGGGATTAATGATATCATAAATGACTATGCAAGGTATTCTGATCTTTCAATCAAATGGTCAGAGCGTTTTACCTGGGACAAAATTATTTTACATTATAAAAATGTTATCAATCAATGAAATTGTTGATTATTTCACATACAGAACATTACCTTAATGATAATGGTAAAGTCATAGGTTGGGAGCCAACTGTCAGAGAAATTAATTATCTGGGTCAGATTTTTAGTAAGATTTATCATATTGCGCCATTACATAGCAATCAAAAAAACAAAAGGAGTGCTATTTCGTATGAACAGAATATAGAATTAATACCTATAAAACCCAGTGGGGGAAAAGGTCTTGATAAATTTACAATACTGACGACTTCTTTTGAGACTTTACGTAAGATTGGTCAATATAAATCAAAAGTTGATTATATACATTTTCGAGCGCCAACCGGTATCGGATTTACCGTGTTACCCTATTTAAAAATCTTTAATAACAAAAAATTATGGATTAAGTACGCCGGTAATTGGATGGATTCAAATATGCCTTCAGGTAACCGTTTTCAAAAGTGGTGGCTTAATCACATGATTGCTAAAACGGATGTAATAACTGTTAATGGAAACTGGGATTCTCAAAATGTAAATATAAAAGCATTTGAAAATCCATGTATATTAGAGAAAGATAGAACTCTTGGCGCATTGGCAGTAGAAAAGAAAGACTTGTCAGGAAAGATTAATTTCTGTTTTGTCGGGGCATTAAATGAACATAAAGGTGTTCATCTTATTTTGGAAGCCTTAAAAGGTATAAAAGATACGCGGTTAGGTGAGTTTCATTTTGTAGGTGGCGGAAATGATTTTGAAAAATACAAGAATATTTCTAAAGGGTTAGAGGTCAAATGTGTTTTTCACGGTTTTTTACCTAAGGATGCCATTGTAGATGTTTATTCAAAATGTCACTTCATAGTATTGCCATCAAAAAATGAAGGGTTCCCCAAGGTAATCAGTGAAGGTATGAATTACGGATGTGTCCCTGTTGTGTCTGATGTTTCGGCGATTAGTCAATATGTTAAGGATAAAACTAATGGCTTGTTAATCAGTACACCCATAACCGTAGATGAATTGAAAGGGAAAATAGAAGAAGCACTAAGTATAGCTGATGATTCGTTTATAACAATGATGAAGGATAATTATGCTTTAGCGGAGAATTTCACTTTTAAAAAATATTTATACAGATTGTCAAACGAAATTTTTGTTGTTGATTGAACAGACTAAGGACATATAGCTTTTTTATATTTGCTTTTCACCTCGCTTTGGGCTTTCTCTTTACTCTGGATGGGGTTTCGCAAATCTATATTCATTTGGTGTTTGGTATAGCAGTTTTTCATACGATAAAAACCTATAACAAACACAATGAAGCTTTGCTGTGGAGTATGTATATCGTTAGCTTTGAGGTTTTGATGCATATGTCAGGAGGACTGTTATTTCATGCGTCCGTTAAATATATGGTGATGCTGCTCTTAGGTATGGGCTTGTTTATGGATGACAGAAAACCTCTGCCTGTGGTGTTTGTTTTGTATCTGTTGTTGATGAGTATAGGTATAGCTTTTACGGAGGTTCCCGCAGGAGAATATATAAGAAAAGCCATTGCTTTTAATTTGAGTGGTCCATTTACTCTTGGGATTGCGGCTATCTATTGTTATAATAGAAGTATAGATAAAAATACATTGAAACAACTGCTGTGGATTGGAAGTTTACCTTTGATAGCTTTATTGGGCTATCTGTATTTCAAAACGCCTAATCTGGAGGAGATAGGATTTAACACCGAAGCAAATTTTGATACTTCAGGTGGTTACGGTCCTAATCAGGTATCTACGATTCTGGGATTCGGAATGTTTTTAATAGTCGCTATGATACTATTAAAAAAACGTGTGTCGGGGTTTTTGCTTATTGATATACTGTTGTTGACCTATATGACTTTCAGAGGGTTTTTAACCTTTTCCAGAGGAGGTGTCATAACCGGTATTCTGGCTATTATAGCAGTCAGTATTTTTAGTCTGTTACACAGTAAACAGTCTATTTTCAACGTTCTGAAATTTGCCGTAGTTGTGTTGACAATTGGCATTGGTGTTTTATTGTACGCTTCCAATGCCACAGATGGGTTGCTGATTAACAGGTATATGAATAAAACAGCAAAAGGAGAACAAAGTAAGGATTTTAGTACCGGTAGGTTAAAGATTATAGGTAAAGATTTAGAACTGTTTTATGAAAATCCTTTTTTTGGTGTAGGTGTTGGCAGTGGTAAGTATTTAAGGGCAAAGAAAGAAGGTGAAGTAGCTGCTTCACATAATGAAATGACACGTATGTTGTCCGAACATGGAATGATTGGCCTATTAGCTTTACTTTTGTTGTTAATAGTGCCGTTATTTAACTTTTTTGACAATTCAACCCAGTTTAAGGGTTATGTTATTGCATTTTATGTTTTTTGGTTTTTAACCATTAACCATTCGGCTATGCGGCTGGCATTTCCGGGGTTTATATATGGTTTGAGTTTATTGAAAATATATAATAGTATCAATGAAAACAATTCTTTACATAGGGAGTAATCTAACTGAAAAATCAAATTATCACTCTTCTTATTATGTGTTGTCCGCATTATTAGAACGTGAAGGTTTTAAAGTTGTCAGATCATCATCTAAAAAAAATAAGATATTGAGATTGTTTGATATGATGGTTAGTACTTTGTTTCAAAAGTATGATGTTGTTCTCATAGATACCTTTAGTTCCCAAAACTTTTATTATGCTTTGATTGCGTCTCAGATTGCCCGATTTAGAAACAAGCCGTATCTACCTATTTTAAGAGGCGGTAATTTACCCCAGCGTATAGATAAAAACCCAAAATGGGCTCAATCTATATTCAGTCATTCTATGATCAATGTTGCCCCTTCCGGTTATTTGGAATATGAATTTGGGGCAAGAGATTTTGCTACAGTATTTATACCTAATATTTTGAATGTTGAGAAATTCAAATATAAACAAAGGGAACAAATCAAACCTAAACTTTTATGGGTGAGAGCTTTTGCTCATTTTTATAATCCCAATATGGCCATACATGCACTGCATAAACTGAAAAACGAGTACCCGAATGCTGAATTGTGTATGGTAGGACCAAAAAAAGATAATAGTTGGGAAGAAGCCAATGCGCTGGTTAACGCTTTGGGTCTGGAAGAATCTGTAAAGTTTACGGGAGTAATGAAACGTGAGGATTGGACGAAACTGTCTGAAGACTACGATATTTTTATCAGTACTACAACCATAGATAATACACCTGTTAGTGTAATGGAAGCCGTTGCATTGGGTTTGCCCGTTCTGTCTACCAATGTGGGCGGTGTCCCGTATTTGGTGAGTGATGAATACGAGGCATTGTTAGTGGATTCCGGCGATGTGGATGCTATGGTTAAGGCTGTTAAGCGTTTATTGACCAGTCCTGAATTGGTGATCCGTTTGACTACCAATGCCAAACACAAGATAGATCAATTTGACTGGTCTGTGGTAAGACATCAATGGTTAAAAATATTAGGTGGTATATGAGAAAGCAATGTTATAGAATAATCTACAAACTCGGTGAAAGATTGAGAAATCCTTCATTGGATGGTATTTTTAAAGAATTAATGGCGAATGATTTTGCTTCGAGACAAGAGTTGGAACATCAGCAGTTACTTAAACTCAAGGCATTGGTTTCACATGCCTATAAGCATTCGCCTTTTTACAGAAAACTGTTAGACGAGAATCATATCAAGCCAGAGCAGATTAACGCTCTTGAGGATTTAAAAAAAATGCCGGTACTAACCAAAAAAGATTTGATAGACCACAATAAAAGTATACATACCACGAACAGTTTTAAGTTTAAAAAATTATTTAAAGCTGCAACATCCGGAAGTACAGGTGAGTCTTTAGTATTTTTAAGGGATGAATATGCAGATTCATTTAATCGGGCATCTATTCAAAGAGGTTATGCATGGTATGGGGTTAGTATTTGGGAACGTAACGGATATTTATGGGGATATGACTTTGATAGATTTAAGACGTTAAAAACAAAATTACAAGATTTTTTTCTCAATAGGTTTAGGTTGTACACTTATAACAAAAAAGAATTAGGTCGGTTTATACATAAACTCAAAAAAGCGTCTTATCTCGGTGGTTATTCATCAATGATATACCGTTTGGCTAAATTGATTAATGATTCAAATAAAAAGTTTGAGTTCAATCAGTTAAAAATGATTAAGGGGACATCGGAAAAAATCTATGAATCATACCATGAGGTAGTCCAGGAGGCTTTTGGTCGAAAGATAATTAGTGAATATGGCGCTGCCGAAACAGGAATTATAGCCTTTGAGTGTCCTCATGGCAAGATGCATATCAATATGGAAGGAGTGATTGTAGAAGTGGAACAAGGGGAAATCATTGTGACGAATCTGTCGATGACATCTTTTCCTGTGATAAGGTTCAAGTTGGGGGATTATGTTAATTTAGCTGAGCCGGATGAAGTTTGTGCCTGTGGAAGACAGCACAGGATGTTACATGAAGTTACGGGTAGGATAGGGCAAGATGTTTATGGCTTCTCCCAGATATATCCTTCCTTATATTTTGTTTCGTTGTATAAAAACCTCGTTAAACACTCGCAATTAATATTAACTTACCAAACTATTCAACCTGAAAAAGGTAAGCTGATATTTAAAGTAGAAGAAACATTATCCCCGGAGGAGCAAGCGATTTTGGAGAAAGAAATAGTTAAATATTTTAAAGATGATATAGTGTATGATATTCAACATACACAAGTCTTAAGTAGAGACGGTAAAGGAAAATTAAAAAGCTTTATTTCATATGTTTGATAATCAATTGGTATCCATTATTACCCCATGTTATAATGCGGCAAGTTCTATAGAAGAAACAATTTCTAGTGTCGTCAATCAGACTTACAAGAACTGGGAATTACTCATCGTTGATGATTCCTCTACGGATCAATCAGTATCTATTATAACAAGTTATATACAGCAATATCCCAATATAAAATTATTTACATTTGAGGAGAATTTGGGAGCAGCCAAAGCGCGAAACATGGCCATAAAACAAGCCTCCGGACGTTACCTTGCCTTTTTGGATGCAGATGATTTGTGGATGCCGGATTTTCTTGAAAAATCTTTGCGTTTTGTCAAAGAATCAGAAGGGTTCGTGTGTTCGGGATACAAACGTTTAATAGATGAAACAAAAGTGTTTTTAGATGATTTTATACCCCCCAAAAAAATAGCATACAATGATGTTTTAAAATCGAATGCCATAGGCTGTTTAACCGCTTTTATAGACAGAGAGCGTTTAGGGACAGAATACATGCCTGAAATCAGGTACAGACAAGACATGGGTTTGTGGTTAAAATATCTGAAAAAAATTAAATATGCTTATGGGAATCCTGAAGTACTGGCACAATACAGAATTCAAAAAGAATCATTATCTGGTAATAAAATGAATTTAATTCGCCATCAATGGACTTTTCATAGACATTATTTAAAACAATCTATACCAACAACTGTGTATTATTTAACCCATTGGGCAATTAATGGCTATTTAAAGTACAGATGATTTATTGTGTAATGTATAAAAATAACTGAACAATTTCTTTAAAATTCACTTTTATAATTTAATAGACGTCAACTTAACCCGTTCGAATATAAATTTTATTAAACTCTCAAAAAATATTGAAAACAATTCTCTATATAGGTAGCGATTTGACCAAAAAATCCAATTACCAATCTACTATGGCTACACTGGGTGGTTTGTTAGAAGATGAAGGTTTTGACATCATACGTGTCTCATCATACAAAAATAAGCTTATCCGGATGCTACATATGGTATTTGCTACGCTCTTTTACAAAAAAGATTTAGTACTGATAGATACCTATAGTGCCCAGAGTTTTTATTATGCTTATGTCACTAGTCAAATAGCAAGGTTAATCCATAAACCCTATATTACCATTCTTCATGGAGGAAATTTACCTCAACGATTAGATCAAAAGCCAAGGTTGTCACAAGCTATTTTTAAGCATGCATTGACCAATGTAGCCCCATCGGGTTATATGAAATATGAGTTTGAGAGTCGGGGTTATTCTACCACGCTTATACCCAATGTTTTGGATCTTAAGATGTTTAAATATAAATCAAGGGCAGATTTACAGCCCAGATTGTTATGGGTACGTGCTTTTGCCCAATTCTATCACCCCACGATGGCTGTTCGTGTACTTCATAAACTAAAAGAAACGTATCCTAAAGCTGAATTGTGTATGGTAGGACCAAAAAAAGACAAAAGCTGGGAAGAAACACATGCTTTAGTTAAAACATTGGACTTGGAGAAATCGGTAACATTTACGGGTGTTATGAAACTGGAAGATTGGATAAAATTGTCTGAAGACTATGATGTTTTTATCAATACCACAACTATAGACAATACGCCGCTTAGTGTTATGGAAGCTATGGCATTGGGCTTACCTGTAGTCTCTACGAATGTGGGAGGCTTACCTTATTTGGTCGAGGATGGGCTTGAGGCTTTTCTGGTAGATTCCGGTGATGTAGAGGCTATGGTTAAAGCTGTAAAACGTTTGTTGTCTAGTTCTGAATTAGTCACAAGCTTGACTGACAAAGCCAAACACAAAGTGGATCAATTTGATTGGTCAGTGGTTAGACAACAATGGTTTAAATTATTAGGTAAACTATGAGTATAAAACTACATAAGATTATTTACAATATTGGTGAAAGATTGAGAAATCCTTCACTGCAAGGCATTTTTAATGAGTTGATGGCAAGTGATTTTGCTTCGAGAGAAGAACTGGAACGTTTGCAAGTCATTAAACTTAAAGCGTTGTTAACGCATGCTTATAAGCATTCCACATATTATAAAAAACTATTGGATGATCTGCATATGACTCCGGATAGTTTTAAGACGCTTGAAGACTTAAAGCGATTGCCTATTTTGACTAAAAAAGATTTAGTTGATCACAATAAAAGCATGCATACTACAGACAGTTTTAGATTTAAAAAACTCTATAATGTGTTGACTTCCGGTAGTACCGGTGTGCCTTTGACGTTTATAAGGGATGAATATGCAGATTCTTTTAATCGGGCATCGATTAAAAGGGGTTATGCTTGGTATGGTGTTAAAGTTTGGGAGCGTAATCTATATTTTTGGGGATATGATTTTGATAAAGTCCGGGCTTTGAAAGTAAGGTTTCAGGATTTTTTACTCAATAGATTAAGGTTGTTTAACTATGAAGAACGTGATTTTGAAAGGCTGATTCATAAACTGAAGAAAGTAAGTTATATTAGTGGTTATTCTTCAATCATATACCGGTTGGCTAAAATGATAAATGCTAAAGATCGTAATTTGACGTTTAACCAACTAAAAATGGTTAAGGGAACTTCGGAAAAAATCTATGATTCTTATATCAATGAAGTTCAAAAAGCCTTTGGTAAAAAAATGATTTGTGAATACGGTTCCGTTGAATCCGGTATCATAGCTTTTGAGTGTCCTCATGGTAAGCTACATCTCAATATGGAAGGTGTAATCGTAGAAGAGGAGAAGGGGGAAATCATTGTGACCAATCTTGCGATGAAGTCTTTTCCGATTATACGTTACAGACTCGGGGATTATGTTGCTTTAGCCGATGCAGATGAAACCTGTAGTTGTGGCAGACAGCACAGGATGTTACATGAAATTACAGGTCGTATAGGACGAGAGGTTTATGGGGTCTCACAGGTATATCCCTCTATGAGTTTTGTACATTTATTTAAAAACCTCAATAAAGAGCACAAATTGTCATTAACCTATCAAGTCATACAACCCGAAAAAGGTAAACTTATATTTAAAGTAGAGGAGACGTTAACCGCTGAACAGCACGACTTGTTAGAAAAAGAAATAATTAAGTATTTTAAGGATGATGTATCGTATGAGATTCAGCATACAGAAACTTTAAATAAAGATGCCAGAGGAAAATTAAAAAGTTATATTTCATATGTGTAATGTTTTCAGATTTTTATTACCACTTTTATCAAACTTAATATGATTAATAGGTGTATTTATAGAACTGTCAGTATTTCATTAATATAGGTTAAATTACTAATAATTACTTTATCAATTGTATAATTTTTTTCGTGTTTTTAGAATTTTTTTATACTTTTGATTAATGTTTTTACATAATTAATAGTTTAAATTTTTACTTTGTCAATGCCCAATAAATAAATATTCAAACTTAACACCCAAAAATAAATGCCCAAACTTAACCACATCAATATTTCTGAACGTAGAATATTATTGCGTTTTTTTGATTTTGCAGCTATACTAATTGGTGCGTATTTTTCATCGTGGACAGTTAAAGAAGTGTATTTTTCCATCAATAATGAACGTTTTGATATTTGGATTTTAACCTATTTGCTATACTTCTATTTCTTTGCAGAGATTTTTGAAATGTATAAGTTGAGTATCGCTAATGATATTGTAAAATCATTAAGAAGTGTAATTCTGGCAATTTTAGCGACCAATATTTTATTTTTTCTCACACCTGTTTTTACACCATCTCTACCCCCAAACAGATTACAACTTTTATATTTTGGCGTTGCTGTGTTTCTACCTATGATTGTTTTTAGGTTGTTATATATAGAGTTTATTTTCTCACCTGAATTCACAGTCAATAAAATCGTCATTGCTCCAAAAGACAGGGTAGCTACCTTGATCCGGGAATTGGAGTTATATGAACCTGAACATAAGATTGTTGCTTATTTCTCTGATACTAAAAATGATTCCATTAATCATATTCCATACAAGTGTGTTTATAACGATGATATTAAAGAGGTCGTCATGGAAAGTGCTTGTAATGAGGTGATTATTTGTCCTTTTGACAGAGGTTTTGAGTATAAAAGGGTTAATGAAGATCTTCTGGATATGTTTAAAAAGGGCGTAAAGGTGAAATCTTCAGTGTCTTATCTTGAGGAATTACGGAAGCGTGTTTCCAGAGAAAATCTCAATGATTTTTTTTATGAACAATACACTTTCAGTAGACATTATGACAACAGGATGTATTTGGGTTTTATACGTGTACTTGATATAGCCTTGTCGGTCGTTATATTGGCTTTCTTTGTTCCGTTACTTCCTTTTATCCTTTTGGTCAATGTGTTTTTGAACAGAGGTCCCTTGTTTTACACTCAGCAACGTACCGGTAAAAACTCAAAACCGTTTACCATATATAAGTTGCGTACAATGATTCCCAATGCCGAACAAGGTGTAGCGATGACCTCTGTTAAGGGTGATACGCGTATTACACGTTTTGGGAAATTCTTGCGAAGTTCTCGATTGGATGAGGTTCCGCAAATGTTTAATGTATTGATTGGTAATATGTCATTGGTCGGACCCAGACCTGAACGGCCTGAAATTGTTGCAGAATTGGCCAAACAATTGCCCTTTTATGAAATCAGACATACTGTGAAACCCGGTATTACGGGTTGGGCTCAGGTTAATTGCCCTTATGCTACGACACTGGAAGAACAGGAAGAAAAACTGCTTTATGATTTGTATTATATCAAAGAAAAGAGCTTGTATTTAGACTTTTTGATTTTTCAAAAAACCTTTAATACGGTTCTTTTTATGAAAGGACGTTAGTATGCAGTTGGTAGTTTGCGGTAGCTAAAACCCAATACTTAACCCCCAAACTAAATACCTACTTCATTCCTTCAATTATATTGTAAACTTCGATGATGCGTTTGACTAACCGGTGACGCATGACATCTTCTTCTTTTAAATATACAATAGAAATACCTTTGATGTTTTTGAGTGCCAAAATCACTTCTTTAAGGCCTGTTACTTGTTTTGTTGGTAAATCTACTTGTCCGGGATCGCCGGTGACAACAAATTTAGCATGAGTACCCATACGGGTAAGGAACATTTTCATCTGGCTGTGAGTGGCGTTTTGAGCTTCATCCAGTATGACAAAAGAATCATTGAGGGTGCGCCCGCGCATAAAAGCCAGAGGGGCTATTTGTATGACGCCTTTTTCAAAATAAGAATGTAGTTTTTCATGCGGAATCATATCCCGTAGAGCATCGTATAGGGGTTGCATATACGGATCTAATTTCTCTTTAAGATCGCCCGGTAAAAAACCAAGGTTTTCACCGGCTTCTACAGCAGGGCGGGTCAGAATGATACGTCTGATTTGTTTGTCTTTAAGCATTTTTACGGCAATTGCTACAGCGGTGTAAGTCTTTCCGGTACCGGCAGGACCTACGGCAAAAAGCATGTCATTCTTTTGAAGTGCTTTGACCATTGCTTTTTGATTTTTTGTTTTTGCTTTGATAATCTTACCATTGACCCCGTGGAGTAAAACCTCTGAATCGTTAATGTCAACAGAGTTTTCCGCTGAAAACAAAAGACGTTCAATAGTATTTTCATCCAAGGCATTATACCTGTGATAATGAGCCGTTAAGCGTTCCATAACTCTTTCAAATTCATCCAGAATATCTGCTTCACCAAAAGTTTTTATGGTAGATCCTCTGGCGATAATCTTCAGTTTTGGAAAGTGTTTTATGAGGATTTGCAGATTAGCATTGTTCACCCCAAAAAAGTTGACAGGGTTAATGTCTGTAAGTTCAATCAGTCTTTCGTTCAAAGTAGTAAATATTTTTTTCTGTGGGTTTTAAAAATTGTACATTTGTATGCCGTAGGGCTAAATTATAAAAAAAAGCCGTTGGATATAGATTTTTGTTTCGAAAAATGTAAATTTTAACTATGGCGATTGTAACACTATTATCAGATTTTGGAACGTCAGATTATCATGTAGCCATGGTAAAAGCTGAGTTATTAAAGCGTGAACAATCCTTGCAAATAGTAGATATAAGTCATGATGTTAAGCCTTTCAGTATTATTGAAGGTGCATTTGTTTTGTCTAAAACCTATCCTTTTTTCCCCGAAAAAACGATTCATCTTATAGGTATTGATGCAGAAGCCCATGACCGGCAGAAGCATTTGTTAGTCAAACAAAACAATCATTATTTTATTGGTGCAGACAATGGCATTTTTTCCTTACTGGATGATACTGAAAGACAGAATATTATAGAAATCCATCATGACCGCTCTGAACAAACAATGTCGCCCATGCGTGATGTTTTTCCGGATGTGGTACAGCAACTATTGCTGAATAAGCCGCTTAAATCCATTGGGAAACCCGTCAAAGAGGTTAAAACCTGGAAACGTCTGACGCCGGATATGTCTGTCTTATCAGAAATTACAGGACATATCATATATATAGACAGGTTTGGTAATCTTATTACAGATATCACTGAAAAAGTCTTTGTAGAAAAATCCCAGGGTCGTAACTTTACCATTTATATGAGTAGTGAAAAGTTACAGGTCATACATAGAAAGTACTCAGAATTGTTACCCAAAAAACCCGATGAAGATGCTACAATGGCCAATGCAGGTAAGGCTATGGCCGTGTTTAATTCCATTGGTCATCTTGAGGTAGCGTTGTATAAAAGTAATCCCGATTTTGGTGGAAGTGCGGCGAGTTTGTTGGGCATGAAAGTGGGGGATGCATTTAAAATCGAATTTAATTAAATACTATAAACATGCTGACTAGAATTGTAAAAATGGAATTTGAACCTGAAAAAGTAAATGAGTTTTTAACCTATTTTGATACGATACAAAAGACCATACGTGAACAGCCGGGATGTACAGATGTGTATCTGATGCAAGACCTGAATAATCCGAGGATTGTTTTCTCTTTTTCTGCATGGGAAACGGGTAAAGACCTTGAACAATACCTTAAAACTGACTTTTTTAGAGGTGTATGGGTTAAAACTAAGTCATTGTTTAACAGCAATAAACCTATGGCCTGGAGTGTTGAGGCTGTAAACCGTAAGTAGCAACTGACGATAATAAGATACATGATTGTGGCCGGTTTATAGACTTATCCCTTGCTGTTTTAAGCCGGTTAGGCTATATACAAGATGTCACACATCATTTAGATAAAATAAGCTTCATGCTTTAATTGGCGGCATACTATTTCTCTTTCGTTAGAGATTTTTATGTATGTTTGTTTGACAACAAACCAAATACTTTTACCATGAAAAAGTTTTTTTATACTTTGTTATTACTTCTAACTACCAGCGTTATATGGGCGCAAACAGAAGACACTACAGAATCAGAAGGAGAATATGTTAAAACCGGCTATACAATAGGCGGTGTGCCTGCGTTGGCTTATGATTCTGATCTTGGGTTTAAATATGGCGCAGTGGTTAACCTCTATGATTATGGGGATGGTTCGCGCTATCCAAATTATGATCAATCCCTGTATTTAGAATGGTCAAATACGACTAAGGGAAGTATGATTGCCCAGATAGTTTATGATACCCGTTCATTGATTCCGGGTGTGCAAATGATAGCGGAAGCCGGATATTTTCCTGAACAAGCACTCGATTTTTATGGGTTTAATGGGTATGAGTCAACGTACAATGCTTCTTATGTAGACGATACTAATGAGGCGGCTTATATCTCCAGACTATTTTACAGACATCAACGTAAATTGTTGCGGCTTAAAGCTGATTTTCAAGGACAAACGAAAAATAAGAATATTCGTTGGTTAGCCGGTGTTGCTTTTTATAACACAAAGGTAGAACCATTAGATTTAGCAAAACTCAACAAAGGTAAAGACGAAGCAGATTTATTACCGGATGTCCCCACATTGTATGATAGCTATGTCGATTGGAATATCATAGATGAGTCGCAAGCCGGTGGGGGTAACAGTATGTTTGTTAAAACAGGAATTATTTATGACACCAGAGATAACGAAGCCAGTCCCAACAAAGGTATGTGGTCTGAAGCGATTTTGTTGTCAGCACCTAAGTTTTTAGCCAATAAAGATGGTGGTTACGCCCGTTTAATGTTGACCCACAGACAATATTTTACCTTGGCTCCTGAACGTTTGACCTTAGCTTACCGTTTGAGTTGGCAGTCCAAAATTGCCGGTACAACGCCCTTTTATATGTTGCCCTATTTCTTTGATTCCAAGCAAACACAAAACGGTTTGGGCGGTGCTAAAAACCTGAGAGGTGTCCTGCGTAACCGCGTGGTAGGTGATGGTGTGGCTTTGGGTAATGTGGAATTGCGTTATAAGTTTTGGAAAACCAAATTGTTGAAACAGGATTTCTATATCGCCCTGAGTGGTTTTATGGATGCAGGTATGGTGACCAAACGCTATGAGATCAATACTGATGGTGTAACAGATGCCTACGGTTATACCGGGGATTTTATTCGCAACGAATGGTTTAACAAGCAGGATGAAGGTTTACACATCGGTTATGGTGCGGGATTACATTTTGCCTTGAATAATAACTTTATCGTAGCGGTGGATTATGGTATGGCTGCCAAAAAAGAAGATGGTAGTTCCGGATTGTATATCGGGTTAAACTATATATTTTAAACTGATAGACCCCTGACAATAGCCGTTCATTTTTTCCATTGATCACAAATGCACAGATGTGTTTAGAATGACTTTGATTCTACAGACTTGTAGCATTTGATTTATTAACTTCAACACTGTCAGTTCCAATATAAATAAGACAGGTTTCTTTGACCTTATAGCCCATAGCTGTTAGGATATGGGCGTAGTGGGAGAGTTGATGTTGATGCGTTTCCAGAGGTGTTCCTGTTTTATAATCGTAGATGCCTATATGTTGCGTGTCAAAAAACACCAGTCTGTCCGGAATAATACTCTCATGGGTGTCGGGATTGTAAATTTCCCTTTCTGTCATCACTTTATAGTTGGGGTTAAAACAGTGGGCTAAATCAGGATG
>PDQD01000033.1 GCA_002747695.1 Flavobacteriia bacterium | reverse complement strand
TACTTTTTTTATGGACAATCAAAAGAAAATAAATATTGGGATTTTAATTGTAGTAATACTTCTTAGTATTAGTTGTAACAACAAGTTACCTGCAAAAGAAAATGAGGTGGTGTTAGCTCATCAGATAACAGAAGTAGATACCATAATTGATTGTTTTAATTCCCCCAAAAATTATATAGCTACAGATAATCCTTTGATATTTAGGTCTAAAAAAGATGGTTTTCTTTATTTAAGAAGGGAGAGAATTCTTAAAACAAATGCATTTAGGACTAAGATAGGTAAATGTGGAAAAATACCATTTGTTTTTTTAACAGATATAGAAACTAAGGATCAAAAGATAAAAGGTGTTGGAGACGTAATTGATATAAAGACCTTTAAAAAAATAAATCATCAGTTTTATGAAGATTCTTTGCATATATATGTGTTTCAGACTTCACCTGCAAGGTATCCTAATTTGATTCAGTTGCCATTAATAAAGTCGGAAACTGAATTTATGTGTTCTTCATATATCAAGGATAAATCATCTGTGTTTTGGAAGTCAATGAAACTAGAAGAGGCGGATCCAGAAACATTCAGGTGTATAGAATTAAAAACCAAGGATAACGAGGACATTATTTTAGTGGGGGATAAGCGTTATTTGTATTTTTTTTATACACCTATGGAAAAAGAAAGGTTTGATTACCTTCCTTTAGTTAAAAAAGATAAAGAGAAACTCTACAATAAGTATTATAAGAAAAAGTAGGTTAACCCCTGTTTTATAGGCGTAATAATGTATCTTTGACTACTTGTGTATAGGCTTTGTTGAGCTTTAAATAGAATATTGTTGATACTTTCTTAGGGATAGTATCTTATTATGGAAAATCAAAAGAAAATAAGTATTGGGATTTTAATTGTAGTAATACTTCTTAGTCTTAGTTGTAACAACAAGTTACCTACAAAAGAAAATCAGGTGGTGTTAGCTCATCAGACCACAAAAATAGACACCATAATTAATTGCTCAAATTCCCCTGACAATTATATAGCAACAGACAACCCATTGATTTTTAAGTCTAAAAGAGATCATTTTCTTTATTTAAAAAGAGAGAGAATTGTTAAAACAGATGCATTTAAGACTAAGTTAAGTAAATGTGAAAAAATACCATTTGTTTTTTTAATAGACATAAAATCTAAGGACCAAAAAATAACATGTGTTGGAGAAGTGATCGATGTAAAGACATTTAAAAAAATAAATCATCAGTTTTATGAAGATTCTTTGTCTGTATATGTGTTTCAGACTTCACCTGCAAGGTATCCTAATCTGGTTCAGTTGCCATTAAAAAAGTCGGATACTGAGATTCTGTGTTCTTCATATATTAAGGATAAATCATCTGTGTTTTGGAAGTCAATTAAACTAGAAGAGGCGGATCCAGAAACATTCAGGTGTATAGAATTAAAAACCAATGACAACGAGGATATTATTTTAGTGGGGGATAAGCGTCATTTGTATTTTTTTTATGAACCCATGGATCAAGAAAGGTTTGATTACCTTCCTTTAGTTCAAAAAGATAAAAAAAGACTCTACAATAAGTATTATAAGAAAAAGTAGGTTTATCCCTGTTTTATAGGCGTAATAATGTATATTTGACTGCTTGTGTATAGGTTTTGTTGAGCTTTAAATAAATGATTGTTTGACACACTTTTTGATATGGTATCATCAAAGGTTGCATTTGTGACTTGAGTATAGCGGTAGAGCAAGCTATTAGTGTAATACCATTAGCTTAACAGACAATCTGTAAAATGAAAAAAAGTCTCTTATGTATAATAATTCTTGCGAGCTTTATGTCTTGCAAAAGAGAATACAATACCGGTGTTCACTGTAAGAACAAAGATCAAATCGTAAAGGATTCTGTATTTAATAATTCTGAAATTAAAGCTTCATTGTTTTACGATAATAAGAGTTGTAAAATCAAAAAGATAAAAGTTTTAGCCTTATTAGATGACAGATCCGGAAATTTCGAAACAATTAATGATGTGGCATTTACCATGGGCATTCTTGGTGACACGCTGATTCATGGATTAGTGCATTCTAAAAACATCAAAATAGATACGATTAATAAAACTAAAATTTTATCATTTGAAAAAATATTTGCTCAACCTTTTCTTGATTCTTTAAATTTTATAGAGTTAAATACTGTAGCAATAGTCAATCATGGTGAAAAGAAGCAATTGTTAAAATCTGAATCCTATTTTTATAAAAATTCTATGGCGTTGCTTGGTATTGAAAATACTTATTTAGATTATAAAGCTTTTACTGATAAAAGTGTTCATTATAAGCGTTTAGGTCTCGATAAGAATGTGATAGATTCAATAGAAGTAACAGTTAAAGTGAAAAATTTAGATATAGATGAAATCGTTGATTATACTGTAGTAATTAATGATAACCGTGTTTTAAAGTTCAAACAAAGTATTCTGGCGTCCTATAAAAATAATATAGTAGAAGATCAAGCGTGTGTTATTTATGATGTAAGAAAATTGAACAAAAACTTTTTGGGTTTTAAATTGAATTTGAGTGCCTTAAGACTAAAGGAAATAAACGCTTTTAAATTGTCTTTAAACAATAAAGCCCAGTAAGATAGATTTGTTGTTTCAAAATCTCTCACGCCGGACAGTAAAATCACTTCAATACACTCATTTATCAAACAGTTTTTAAAGGATATCATACCACCAAGCGTGTAAAACGCTGTTTTCCTGATGAATTAAGTTTATAGCAAAACCCAATTACGGCATTGCTGTCCACCATTCGGTTTGAGGGTAAGTGTTTAAACTAAAAGTCTGACCTATTTTGGGTGTTGCCAATTGGATGTGTTGTGACTGGGGAACGCTGTCGTTATGTTGGGTTAAGGCCTGTTTGATTCGTTGTACGGGTTCTGTCCACGGATGCGTGGACAAATCAAATTTACTCCAGTGTATGGGTAACACAATTTTCGCTTGTAAATCAATAGCTGCTTGTGCCGATTGCTCCGGTAACATATGTACACTTTGCCAACGAACGTTGTAGGCGCCATCCTCCATAAAGGCAATGTCAAAACCGCCATAACGCTGACCTATTTTGGCAAATTCAGGGGAATAACCGCCATCCCCGCTGAAATACACCTTTATGTCAGGAGCAATAACTGTCCAGGAGCCCCACAGCGTTTGATTGCGGTTGGTAACCCCTCGTCCGCTAAAATGACGACTGGGCGTAAAGACCAATTGGATGTCGTTGACCATTGTATCCTCGTACCAATCGTATTCACTCACCTGGGTGTCTGGCACACCCCAACGCAACAGATGCGCTTTGACGCCCAAGGGAACAAAGAAATGTCCGGTTTTTGCCACCAATGCCTTAATAGCCCGGTAGTCCAGATGATCGTAATGATCGTGTGAAATCAGGATGGCATCTATAAACGGTAAGTCGTCGATATGCGGTGTGTTGGTCATGTCAAAAGGCCGGAAAGCCCATGGAATTGGGGCGGCATTATGAAACACGGGATCTGTTAGTATGGTCGTATTATTGGTTCTGAACAATACTGTAGAATGTCCTAACCATACAAATTCACCATTGTTTAAGGTTTGCGCCTTCAGAGGTTCGGTGGGTAGCGGTTGATCGGGGTTTTTGCCCTCCGGCGGAAACAGAAAGTTTTTAAACAATTCTGAATTGTCTTTTTGTTTGCCGTCTATACGTACAGTAAATGCCTGTGTCGGTACAAGATTTTTAAAGTGCTCACCGTCAAAATGCCCTGATTGCCGGATACGTGCCCTACTCTCAGCATTTGGAGAATCGCCAAATGCAGGATGTAAATTGATGTACAACACCACAACCAGTACTAAACCTATAATCAGCGCTAAGAGTGTTTTGATAATTTTGAATAGTGTTTTCATGGTTGATACGTGTGGTCAATGGTTTTGATTGTGTGGCTGCCGTTATTCCCATAAGCATTATTTGGTGTCTGCAAAGGTTAGGTAGCTTGTCGTTTTTGTTTTCTGTTATTGATTTTTTGTTTGATTTTTTCTGCTTTACGCTTGTTGTGTTCAAAAATGATGTTCAGGAATTTAGCCGTAAAAGCCACAAATGCGCCTATAGATAGAAACGTAAAAATAACGGTAAATAGTTTACTGATATCGGTGGTCGGTGTTAAATCGCCATAACCCACTGTTGACATCGTCATGACTGAAAAGTACAAGGCATCAATGATACTCCAACCTTCCATCTGAGTGTAAAACACATTGGCTCCTATGAGTAGAATTGTGATAAATATTAATAAAGCCCGGAATTCAGTATCCTCTTTTAAACCTTTGATTAAGATCTTGATAAAACGATAGACATTGAGTAAAAATGAAAACATGATGTGGTGTTTTTTTTGGATGAATTATAAGACCGTAAATATATCACTTTCCGGAAGTCTTGCTTTTGGCGTGTTCGCTGGGATATTAAAGTCATTCGCTGAGCGGTAACCTACAGCAACGACGGCTATGGAAGTCAACCCTTTGGCTTGCAGGTCAAATTCCCGGTCAATAGCTTCAAAGTCTGCGCCCTCCATGATAAGCGAATCCAAACCCATAGCGGCAACCCCTAATACAAAATGGCCGATATTCAGATAGACTTGTTTTTCTAACCAATCCTTAAGATCTTTAAAATCATGACGGTGTATATCAGTAAAGGTATTTCTCACCTCAAAAACCCGGCGCTTCAGGTCAGGATCCTTATACCTGCCCGCCTTGTCTTCAGCGTCCAATAAATGCTTTAAGTAGGTGTCATCCACACTTGTTTTGGCACAGAACACCACCACATGCGATGCATGACGGACTTTGAGTTCGTTAAAATTATAGGGCCCTTGCATGCCTTTTAAAATTCTTTCTTTGCCGTGTTGGGTGTCAGTAAGAATAAAGTGCCAGGGTTGAATATTAGTGCTCGACGGGCTCAGCCGTAACAAATCTTTGATTTGCTTTACTTTTTCGGCAGGTATCTTTTGACCGGGGTCAAATTCTTTGGTCGAATAACGCCAATGCACGAGTTCTGAGATGTTCATGGTGATAAAATTTTAATGTTGTGTTTGAGATTTTAATTTGTCTAAGGCGAGTTCACGCCAATACAGGTACAGGGGCAATGTAAATGCAATGGCAATTAAAAAAGTCAGAGGAATCAAGAGCCACCAATATTTTATTTTTAACCGGATGGCATCCGGAATATAAAATGCAAAAAAGGTAAGGACAACCACGGTGAGATCTGCTCCCAGTGATTGAGCCGGCAGACTGCATTGGGCTTCCCTGAAGAAGTTGAGAAACGACGGGTCTGTCGCCGTTTGGAAATATTGAATGTTGAAATACCAGGTATAACCAATGCCTGCAATGCTTAACAGTAGATAAATGTATTTGCGTTTCATTTGTTTGTGTTTTATTGCTTTTTTAAAAATCGATAGACGCCCCATGACCAGGCTATAAATAAGAATTGAACCGGCAAGCGGATTAACGCCATTTGAGTTGTGCCTATGGCAGGGTCTTCAACCAACACATCTTTGATATGTACCGGTAAAAAGACTAACATCAGTAAAAACACACCCAAAGCACCGTATTGAGCCAGTTTGCCTTTCAATAAAAGCATACCGCCAAGTAGTATTTCCACCACGCCTGAACTGAGTATGATAAAGGTAGTAAAGATTAAAAATTCCGGCACAAATGGTCTGTAAAAATCGGGTTTGACAAAGTGTTGTACCCCTGCATATATCATAAATACAGCTAACAAATAGCGTAAAATACTCATGATTATTTTTTTGGTTGTTGTCATAATTTTAAAATTAGTGTTCGATCAATTCAAACAGAATAAACTGATTGAGTTGTTCGCCGTATTGTTGAAAATTATCATCAGAGATTACAATGATTGTCCGGTTTCCGTTGGGTAAAGTCTCTCCAAAAGTAATACCTTCGATATTGTCTATACGCTGATTGGTTAATTCAGTTTCTATACTGCTGAAATCAAAAATCAATTCTTTTGTTACAGGTATATAATTTGCCCCGTTTAAATTGTCAGTATTCAATATATCAGTTGAAGTATTATCAATAACAGCCTTAAATATTTTGACAACATTTTTACCCTGAAAAGCTCTTTCTACTACCAAAAATTGATTGTCTTTATAGGTTAACAGATCTGAAACACCATTCATATCGTAGTTTGAGTTGTTGGGTAAAGGCAATGGCGATAACTCATAAGCAAAAACTTTGGTCGCTTCTTTGGTGTCGGTATCATAATAGGTCAAGCGCAGCGGTGAATGTGTTGTGGGGTACCCGGCTTCTGTCCCGTCTGTGGTCAGGGGTAATTCATTGGCACACCAGATGCCTTGGTTGTCAATGCTAATGGATAAAGATTCAAAAACCCCATTATGCCTTGAATGGGTTAAAAAATAGTCCGGAATATTGTATGCTGACAAAAAATCACCTTGTGTGTTCGAAGTGAAAATACACGGTTCTTTGTTGCTGTTGATGCTGCCTTCAGATGAGATGATAACAGTGCCGTTGTGCAAAACAATGCTTTCCAAATCAAGAAAATGGGAAGTATAGAAGGTTTGTTGCGTGTCAAAAGTAATGACATCGGTAAAAGTTACAGCATTGATGGCATTCTGTTGAATGTCGATTTGAACTTTATAATACCTCGGGTTGTTATAATCATCACTAACGATATAATACACGCCGTTTTCATAATGAATACCCGATAGTCCACCAATTGTCGTCCCCTGAAACATCTGACCGGCGGGATATACAAACTCATCCAAAAACTTGAGTTCAATATCCGGTGTGTCATCATCATTGTCATAAACCACGGTTCCAGTAAACGGAGATTTGACAGAGCTTCCCGTCTGACCGTCTTTTTGAACAGGAGTCACTTCAAAAGCCAAAAAAGCGCCCTGATCATCTGGCTGATACATGTAGGTTTTGGCTGTGGCATTTGCAATTTTGACTTCATTAGTGCCGGCATTATCATCAGCTTTATACCACTGAAAAAGACTGTTACCCTCTTCATCTCCTTCGTTGTCGGTATAAGTATAATGCCCTGTGGCCTGACCGCTGCCTAACGCTACCATAACTGATGTTGCTGCCGGTGGCGTGTTTTGTAGCGTTTCCTTATCTTTTTTGCAACCAGTCAATAATGTAAGACTGCTTATTAACAGAATTGTTAGTTTTAGAATAATTGCCCAATACTGTTTTGGTTTCATCTGTTGGTGTTTTATTGTTCCTTAAGACTTAAAAATTCATCTCTAAAAATAATCTGATGCCCCGTGTTTTTTACACCCAGAAACAGAGCTTCCGCTAAGGCTTGTCCACTAATCGCCCGGTATTTTTTCAATCTCCCGATCATAAAAATTTGTAAGGCTTTAACCATATAAGTGCCTATCGTTTCAAACCAACGACGCTCTGGTCGTTGACCATAAATCAGAGAAGGTCTGTAGATCAAAATGTTAGGAATATCACATGCTAAAACGCGTTGTTCCATGCTCCCTTTGGTGCGGCTGTAGAACAGAGTACTGCCGGTATCAGCGCCAATAGCCGAAATCACACTGAAAGTCGGGATGTTCTGTTTTTCGGCCAGTTGTGCGGCAGTGACAGGAATACCGAAATCAATGGCGTGATACAGTGTTTTGTCGGGTGTTTTGGCTTTGGTGGTACCTATACAGCAAAACACTTCATCGGCTGTAAAATTATCGGCGTGTTGCTCTAAATGTAGCAAGTCACATATGATTTCCTCTATTTTCGGATGTATTTTGCCGGTGGGTTTCCGTGTAAAAACTTTCACTTTTTCATAGTCATCACAAGCGACTAAAAGATCCAGTAAATAACGACCTGTAAGTCCTGTTGCTCCAAGTATGATGGCAGTTTTTGATCTCATTTTTCAGGTCGTTTGGGTGCTTTCTTTTTTGTTTAAAAAAGCAATAGTTATGGCTAATTACGGGCTAAATTAACAATTAAAACCTGTATTTGATGGTCATGGGGTAATATTTTGAACTGATTTAAGGCATTTGTATGCTTTAATTTGTGTAATTTGCACAAAACTTTAATAACCGTGGACAAACGTCAACTAAGAAATATCCCCACCTGGAAATTAGCACTGCGTTTTGGTAGTGTTTTTTTGGTCATCGTATTGCTTATAGAGCTGATGGTGGGAGTTTATAAAACAGGAAATCTTTCATTTATCAAAGAAAATATAACTAATGGTCAATGGTTGACTTATGTTATTTCCCGGATTATTCTCGGGGTAACCTATGGTTTTGTCATGGCTTTTCTCACTAAAAAACAAGTCAAAAAATAATGTTTTTGGACTATACCGGACATAGGATTTATAAGCCAACGCTTATATTGCCCGGCTCCAAAAGCGAATCAAACCGGGCTTTGATATTGGCTCAGTTTATAGATAAACTTACCATCAGTAACCTGTCTACCGCCGATGACACAAAGGTTATGCAAGAGGCATTGCAAAAGAATTCCGGAACCATAGATATAGGCCATGCCGGTACAGCTATGCGCTTTTTGACGGCTTATTATGCAGTGTCAGACAATGCTGATTTTATCCTTACCGGTTCTCAGCGTATGCAGGAAAGACCAATCAAACTGTTGGTTGAAGCTTTGCAGGCGTTAGGTGCAAACATCCAATACCTGAATAAAGAAGGTTATCCGCCGTTAAAAATCAAAGGACAGACTTTGACCAAAAACACCGTTAGTATTCAAGCCGGTATCAGTAGTCAGTATATCTCAGCTTTGATGCTCGTTGGGGCTTTTATGCAGGGTGGATTAGAGATACATTTAAAAGGTCCAATGACGTCCCTGCCATACCTCAGGATGACTGCTGCCCTAATGGAAAGTCTGGGTATAAGCCTTGAGTTTCTTAAGGACAGGATTGTCATTGCTCCCTATAATCAAACAAGCATGGCTCCCAGACCTATCAATATAGAATCTGATTGGACTCTGGCATCCTACCATTATAGTGTTTTGGCGTTAAGTCCTGTAGGAAGTAGTATGACTTTAAAGCACTTCAGGGAAAACTCATGGCAAGGCGATCAAAAACTGACAGAAATATACAAAACTTTTGGTGTAGAGACTGAATTTTTACCTCAACATGCTGTGCGATTGACCAAAAGATCAGAGGTGCAAGTGACAGACGTCCACCTGGACCTCAACCCAAATCCTGATTTGGCACAAACCATCGCTGTGACTTGTCTGGGGCTGGGGATACATGCGTATCTTTCCGGATTACACACTTTGACAATCAAAGAGACCGACCGTTTACAGGCTTTAAAAGCCGAAATGGAAAAACTGGGAGCAGACGTAGACATCACCGCGAGTACTTTAGCCCTGAAATCACCTGAAAACCTGAATGCTAAAGTCAGGGTGCAAACCTATGGCGATCATCGGATGGCTATGGCATTTGCCGCATTAGCCTTAAAAACCCCTGTTTTTATCGAAAACTCGGAAGTTGTGTCAAAATCTTACCCGGAATTTTGGAATAATTGGGAAAAAATGTTCAAATAACTTGACAACCCCTATGTCGATGTTGTATATTTGCATCCTTTTTGAATCCAAAAACGCTACTATACATGAAACTGAAAGGGTTAAAATAAACCTTACACCATGAGTTTAAGTATTATTTTAACCACCGGAGGTGATTTGTGAGCGTAGCAAAAAAACAAAAACACACACATGAAGTTATCCAAGTTCAACTTTGATTTACCCAAAGAGTTACTCGCAGAACATCCGGTAGAAAACCGGGACGAATCCAGATTGATGGTCGTCGACAGAAAAACAGGCACTTTTGAACATAAATTATTTAAAGATCTGATTGATTATTTTGATGAAGGAGATTTAATGCTGTTAAACAACACCAAAGTTTTTCCGGCCAGATTGATTGGAGAAAAAGAAAAAACAGGTGCCAGAATAGAAGTGTTTTTATTGAGAGAGCTCAATCCTGATAACCGTTTATGGGACGTATTGGTTGATCCTGCCCGTAAAATAAGAATTGGTAATAAATTATTCTTTGATGAAGATGACACGCTTGTAGCTGAAGTCATTGACAATACTACCTCACGTGGAAGAACTTTGAGATTCTTATTTGATGGTGACCACGATCAGTTTATTGCTAAACTCAAAGAGTTGGGTAAGACTCCGTTGCCAAAATATATCAAGCGTGAACCTACTGCTGATGACCACGAGCGTTACCAGACCATCTATGCCAAACACGAAGGTGCCGTAGCTGCACCAACTGCCGGTTTGCACTTCTCTAAACATCTGATGAAACGCATGGAAATCAAAGGTATTGATTTCTCTGAGTTGACCTTACACGTTGGTTTAGGAACATTCAATCCTGTGGAAGTAGAAGATTTGTCCAAACATAAAATGGATTCAGAACAAATCATTATTCCTCAATCGGTTGCTGATCAAGTCAACAATACACATCAACAAGGACACAAAGTAGTCGCCGTAGGAACTACAGTAATGAGAGCCATTGAAAGCTCTGTTTCTGCCAACAAACTATTGCATCCTTGTGACAAATGGACGCACAAATTCATTTTTCCACCATATGACTTTAGTATAGCAGACGCCATGGTGACCAACTTTCACACGCCAAAATCAACGCTGTTGATGATGGTTGCGGCTTTTGGAGGCTATGATTTGATTATGAAAGCTTATAAAGAAGCGGTTAAAGAACGTTACCGTTTCTTCTCTTATGGAGACGCGATGTTAATCTTATAATACAGGTTGTACAGGGTGCTTTTTAAGCCCTTGGAACTATAGAATTATTGAGCCACTTCACCGGTTGTGTTGTGGCTTTTTTTGTGCTGTTTGACTTCTGATAAATACGATTCTTTCATATGGTCGTAAAAAGATTTTTTATCTACAAAATGGGCAATGGTAGAGGTGATGACTACGGCCATCATGATGTGGAAGATTGACGAGTGACGGTCTGTCATCTCGATGATAATAATAGCCGAGGTAAAAGGAGAACGTGTGATACCTACCAAAAAGGCTGTCATGCCTATGACAATCATAAGATTGGCATTGGTGCCGGATAATTCCATGATTGAAGCAAAAACTGCACCTATGGCTGCCCCAATACTCAGCGAAGGGGCAAAAATACCACCGGCACCACCGGATGCCGTAGCACTCAGCATGCCGCCTATCCTTACCAATGGAATATACCAGTCCACTTCTTTGTTTCCTGTGTTGGATAAAATACGATTAATCATACTTTTACCGGTGCCCATAGCGTCCGTTCCCAAAAAATAGATAGATACTGCCACGAGTACAGAAGCAAGCAGAACTACAGTGAGTTGTTGTTTTAAATTGTCATAACGTTTGAGATAGACAACCATTTTCCACATGTATTGTCCGGCTTTAGCCCCAAAAAATCCGGCAATAATAGATACTACAAGAACCCCTAAATAAACGACCCAACCCGTTGTGGCTAATCTGGGATAACCCAGGTATAAATAAGATCCTCCCAGAGTCTGTGCTACCAAACCGGCAATGATTACCGCTATATACAGGGAAGAACCGTAGTTCTTAATATTGAATCGGGATAATTCCTCTATGGCAAAGATAATTCCCCCCAAAGGGGTGTTAAACGCCGCAGCTATACCGGATGCTGTGCCGGCTACCAACACGCTTTTCTGAGAAATGGGTTTCCACCATTTGGGCAGATATTTATCGACTATTGCAAAAATAGCACTGGATATTTGTATGGTTGGGCCCTCACGTCCTACAATGCCTCCACCCAAAACTTTAACGGTACTCGACAGTACTTTGATGATGATAACTTTGATGTTGAGTAAATGATCTATCAATTTGTAGGTGCGTGGTCTGGACAACTCCATAGAAGCCATGACCTGTGGAATACCTCCGCCTTTAGCGTATGGTGAATGTCTTTTGACCAACCACCATGATGTTACAAAAGCTACCGGGGTCAATATAAAAACAGACCAACGGTAGTTGTTGACGAGCTTAAAAGACAAGCTTTCGGTTTGTCTGAAAATTTCGGCATAAAAATAAGCTACAAATCCCACGATAGCAGACGTAAGCAGAAAAGGAATAAATTTAAAGATTTGTCTGCTGAGCTGGGTGTTGGTTTCACTGATTTTGTCATACCAGTTTTTAATCAAAGGATATAACAACTGAACCGGATAAGAGTTTTTCAATCTTATCAATAGGCGCAGGTATTTTATCTTTAGTTTCAAACTAATGTGTCGTTTTCAGTGGATATCAATCGTATTTTTGATATGATTTTTCCTCAATCAATTGAGATCCGGTAAGTTCATTGATTTTCTTTTTGACCTCAGAGCGGCGGTCATTGGTGAAATAAACGGCACGTGCTGTTTCAATAAATTTTTCACCAAAATCTTTTTGACGTTCCAGATCCCGTATTGTGTCTTCGATATCCCACAACTCCTGGTTGATACTCAATAATTCCTGGTACAACTCATGATCTTTAGCTATGATTTGGGCAACAGCTTTATCCAGAACCTCGTATTCTGTTTTAAGATTTTTACGCTTGGTCTTGTCTTGGATGTATTTCAGTTTTAGTTCAATAATCGTCAATTTATCGACAATTTCACCATTGGAAACTTCTATTTTCATGATTTTCAGTTTAAAAGTGACAAAGTTACGAAAAACTAATATCTAAGGCGTTGGGAATTAAAAAAAGTTAACTAAGAGATGTGAGACATAAGGTATAAGGAAGTAGATAAGCTTGGACATTTTCATGACATACTGCCCACTTTTATCGGTCTTTAGCTGTTGGCCTTTAGCTTTTAGCAACTGCGCACTTCCCACTGCCTACTGCAAAATGCCCACTCCCCACTGCCCACTTTCCACTGCCTACTGCAAACTCCCCACTTTTATCGGTCTTTAGCTGTTGGCCTTTAGCTTTTAGCAATTTCCCACTGCCTACTTCCCACTGCCTACTCCCCATTGCCCACTGTCTACTGCAAACTGTCCACTCCCCACTAACTTATCAAGCTAATCCTATGTTTAGAAAAAAATTATAAGGATTTATAGCAATTTAGTTAAAATTTATTTAGAATAATTATAAATTGATTATCTTTGCCGTCCAATGTGTAATAGCTTGGTTATTAGTATAAAAATATTGATGCTAAGTTATGATGATTGTAAGTTTATTGTGTTTGTATAATTTTTTATGATGATCTGTTGATCAGTTACTTATGAAAATAATAAAGCTAAAACTACTAACAATATTACTGTTGCAGTTGATGTCTTTTACATTGATAGCCCAAAACAAGGTTAGTATAAAAGGTACGGTTTACGATAAGGAAACCAACACCCCTTTACCGGATGTGACAGTGATTATTGGTCATAATGGTACTATTACTGATGCTCAGGGTAATTATAGTTTAGATAATGTCAGTAAACAGTTGACACAACTGAAAATTACTTATGTAGGTTTTGAAACTATCCTTAAGAAAGTGGATTTGACACAACTTCAGGATTACACATTTGATTTTTATTTATCCCCTACAGAAAGTTTATTGGATGAAGTAGTTGTGACAGGTACGCGAACAAATAAGACTTTGAGAAATACGCCTGTATTGACTAAAGTGATCTCCGGTAAAGACATCAAGCGCTTGGGTAATGTTACGGCAATGGATGCCATTCAGGAGATTATGCCCGGTATACAATTTTCACCCGACTCTCACGGAGCTAATATGACTATTCAAGGTTTGGATAATGATTATGTTTTGGTGTTGGTAAACGGAGAAAGAATGGTGGGAGAAACCCGTGGTAATGTCAATCTGGATCGTATCATAGCCGATAATATTAAAAAAATAGAGGTAGTAAGTGGGGCTTCTTCAGTTTTGTATGGATCTAATGCTATAGGAGGTGTTATCAACATCATAACTAAAGATGTAGAAAAGTCTTTTCAGGGAGGTGTCCATGCACGCTATGCCAATTTCAATAACTTGAACCTGAATCTTAATGCTGGAACCAAGCAGGATACTTATAGTTTTTCCTTAGAAGCTTTTAGAAACAGCTCTGATGGTTACGATTTAACCCCAGATTCACCGGAATCTTTTACTGCCAATGCTTATGTTGATTATTCTGTCAGTGCAAAAGCAGGTTTTCAACCCAATAAAAAGTGGGACATCGATGCACATGCGACATTTTTCACCCATGAGAATTTCAATCCTGAATTGAGTCTTAAATCAACCCATGAACTGCATAAAAACTGGAATATGGGAGGGAAGGTCAATTATAACTTTAATGAAGATCATTATTTGACGCTTAATGCCAGTCGTGACCTGTACAATGCCTTTGATGTCTTTGAAGAACATCAGGATAGTACGGCAAAAGATGCAGATTTTCAATATGCTACAATCTCTCTTATTGATAAATACACTATATCGGAGGAATGGGAGTTGATTTCCGGCTCTGAACTGAATATGGAAAAAATATTTTCTACTGTTTTATTTGGAACAGATGTGAGTGCCGCTGATCAGAGTAAAACAGCTTCGGACTTCAATTTGTTTAGTCAGGTCGATTGGAAAGCTGTAAAGGATCTTGAATTACTGGCGGGGTTGCGTTATACCAGACATTCTACCTTTGGCAATCATTTTACGCCAAAATTCTCAGCGATGTATAAACTCAATAAATTTAGATTCAGACTAACCTCAGCTTTAGGGTATAAGTCTCCATCGCTCAAAGAGTTGTATTATAATTTTGACCACCAGGGAGCATTTTGGATTTATGGTAATGAAGATTTAAAACCTGAAACATCCAGCTACGTATCCTTGTCATCAGAGTATCAAAAAAGAGCGTTAAATGTGTCGCTTACGGCGTATTATAATATGATAGAGAACAAGATAGATATGATTTCTTTATTTAATGAAGAAAACGATCAGTTAGAATTTCATCATTATAACATCAATGAAGTACAGATAAAAGGTTTTGAAAGTTACCTTGACTGGCGATTCTTATCACATTTTAAATTCAAAGTGGGCTATGCATTTGCGGATGCTAAAGATATGTCAACCGGATTACAGATTTATGGTAACAGTAAACATACGGGAACCACTTCGCTAACCTTCTATACGCAACACAGTCGTTATCCGGTTTCTGTGACACTTTCAGGACGTCTGTCATCGCCGCGACTATTCCAAGAACGCGTTCTTGATGAGAATGACAATTTTGTCATCAATAAAGTGGAAAGTGATCCTTATTCATTGTGGAAAATAACTTATATACAAAATATTCCGTCGTGGAATGGAATCTCTACTGATCTTAAAGTGGGAGTCAACAATATATTTGATTACTCAAACATTGAAAGATCAGCAGTATTAAACCCGGGCAGAACTTTTTGGGGTGGTTTGTCCGTTAAATTTTAAAGCCCTTAACGTTTAATTTAATTAATTATAAAAATGAAAACAAAAAATTTCAAATTATTTAATGTAGCTGTTTTATTATTGGCTGTCAGTATGTTCACAGTGTCTTGTAAAAAAGATGATCCGGAGGATGAAAAGCCTGAGGTAATGAGCAAAACAATTGATGACAAAGATGTCACAGACTACGGTAAGTGGTATTACTTCTCTTTTGCTGAGGATAAATTTATTGGTGAAGGTAGTTCTGATCCTGCAACCGGTGATGATGCAGCATGGAAAGAAAGAACTGACTGGGATATCGCATTCCACCGTAACAACGTTAGAACCAATGGTGGTGCATCAGGTAACGGCAATGGTGGTATTATGCTATTGGAAACAGAAGACTTTGATTCTGTAAAAGATTTTACCATGGGTGAATTCACTATGGATACTATGGAAGAAGGTGCTGTTATAGCTGAATTTGTTATGCCTCCTAGCTATTTAGATGCAAGTATCAATACTGCTGTTAATCACTGGACAGTTTACAGTATGGAAGATCACTTATACCACATGCAGATCAAAAATGTGTTTATTGTAAAAACAGCTGATAACAAATATGCTAAAATGCAATTCACAAACTTTTATAATGACAATGATGAAGGTGGTTATATAAGCTTGAAATATGCTTATCAATCCAATGGTTCAGCAACTTTTGAATAAGATTAAGCAATCTGAGCTTAACTGATAATTTTCTGAGAAAGTATTGGTCTTTAAAGACTGATACTTTCTCTTGATGTTATTAAGAATGTCCTTATTCTCCACATGATTTTTTAAGGAGACTACCGGAAAAATTTAAACTGTTTTTCAGTAAATCATGTATTAGAAGTGTCAACTAACTTTTATATAAAACTTACAAAAATCAATCATAAACTACAAAAAAACTAATCCAGTCAAAATGACCTGTAACAGGTTGTGTTAATCCCACTATCAATCCATGAAAAAAAAGTTACTATTCATTATCATAGGTGTACTTGTACTTATCGGTGCTTTTATGTTCTATCAAAAAAAGATGTCGGCTACCAAGGTTGCTCTGATCAACTACCCGGATTTTATGCTGACCAAGATGGAAAAATCAAATGACAATCGATGGGTCAAAATCAAATCATTTAAACCTGACAATCTACCTGACTTAAAGTCTTATGACCAATTGTTGGTTTTTGGTATGGGGTTGGAGTTACCGGCCACAGAAGAAGCCAAAATTGCAGCAGCAAGTGAAGAAGGTGTCAATGTTTTTATGCAACTCGCTACTAACCCCCGGTTGGAACAATTAACCAATATGAAAGGGGATGCTTTGGATAAAATAAATGAATATATGGCCAATGGCGGAACCAAAAACTATAAGAACCTATTCAACTATATCAGACGGGATATAGATGGTAAAACCATGTTTACTGATACGGTAACCCCTCCCATGGACATGCCCAGAGAAGCCATCTTCTATAAAGACGACGACGCTATTTTTAAAACAGTCGAAGAATTTGAGACCTACACGAAAAAAAATAACATACATAAAGCCGACGCCCCTCGTATTGTATTATTTACGAGTATGCCAGGGCCTTTCAACGCCAATCGAGACCATCTTATACAGCTTATAGAAGAATTGGAGCGACGAGGAATCAACGTTTATCCTATCGCTGCATTTGCCGGACGTATAGATTATTTAAAAGAAATAAAACCAAATCTTATTATCTATTTACCCCACGGTAAACTGGCACATGGGAATGAAATGAAAAAACTTCTGAGCAAACAGAATGTTCCTGTGCTGTCTCCCATAAGTGTGTTCCAGCAATATGATGAGTGGTTAAAAGATAAACAAGGTATGTTCGGCGGCATACTAAGTCAAAGTGTAACCATGCCGGAACTCGACGGTGGTATTGTGCCTTATGCTTTATTTGCGCAATACAAGGATGACAATGGTCACCTGCTGTTTAAAGCTATCCCTGAAAGACTTCCCAAGTTTGGTCAAATGGTTGAAAACTATATGAGTTTGAAAACCAAATCTAATAAAGATAAAAAGGTTGCCATCGTTTACTTTAAAGGTCCC
>PDQD01000032.1 GCA_002747695.1 Flavobacteriia bacterium | reverse complement strand
ACTTATTAAATCTTCAACTATTAGAGTATCAATGTTTACATAAATAGCCATTGTATCTATAGCCTTGTTATAAACAAACGCCTCTTTGGCTAAAGAGAAATCCGGATTTTTAGGCCTAAAGCCACCTTTGGGATGGTGGTAAAAGCTCACACAACTCACCAATAAAAATAAACCGCTTATGATTACCAATCTTTTCCACCCCATATTTTTATTGTTTTATATTGGTAATCGAATCTTAAATCTTTGATGGCTCTGTGTATCAGGTTTTGCAACCAAGCATCGCCAATGACATCAATCGTTGTATTATAACCATCTTTATTTACTCTAAAATAGGTAGATGCTTTGTTTAAATTTTTCTGATACTCCGTTTGCGTATGTAAATGATTGTTTGTTAACCTACGAATCTGCTCATTTATTGAGCTTATTTTATCTTTCTTTTCTTGTCTAGATAGAAAGATATCGTTTTCAATTTTCCTGATTTGATTTCTATATTTTTCCAGATTTCGTTCTGTAGTTGCCCTATCAATATATTTACCCGAAAAGTCTTGAAAGCCAATCTCAAACAAAGGTGTCACAATTGAAATCCCTCCTGTCCAGGCTCTATCTCCACCATCACCAAAATAAAACCTCTTAGTATCATTATTAGAACTGACGTTTACATCTCCAAGCCTGAATCCAATCATCCCTTCACGCTGAATATCATTTAAAGAAAACTGATTTTGATTTAAAGCTGAATTCCAAGTTAATAATTGTCCATAGCTGAATGAGTTTTTAAATGTGTTGAGGTTAGGTATTGGAGAATTATAATTTAAAGCATAGGACTGCAATGGTGTACCATTTCCACCACCTATGGTTAAGTTTACAGCAGCTGTTACATCTACTACCATATTCTTATTACCTACTCCAACACCAAGTCCATCATTATAGGCAGCAAAGTGCAGAGAAGTAGTAGCCCCAAAATTACCAGACCTGTATCCATAACCTAGATTAGCCGAGACTTTAAATCGCACCTTAAAGCCCAATAAAACCTGCAAACCGATTGTGGCTCTAAAACCATTCATACCACCATCCGGAGGAGGACTACCTGCTCCTTGAAGCGAATTTAGAGATACGTTTTGCTTCATTAATTTGTTGAGTGAATTTTCAACATTGGTTTTTAAAGTATGTCTAGCCCATGCTTCCGGTGTAGAACTTTCTTGAAAACTAAATACGCTATAATCCACAGCTGATTTTATTTCTTTTTCAAGATGATGCAAAGATAAAAGGCTAAACTGATTCATGCTAATTGATTTTCAATGTCTTACAACATCATTACACAAGCAAATATAAACATTTCAAATTGTAAAACAAAAAGAACTAAGTCGAACACGTCAAAAAGACAGATTTTGAAAAGGTCATTTAATCTGTTAACAGCAACCTATGTGTTATAAATTATAAAATCAAGACTCCAATAAACCATACTCAAAAAAATCTATTATTTTTACCATGTCCTTAGAAAAACCCTATGCCAGACAATATTGAACAATATTTAATGAAGGTTCCCGTCATCAATGTTATATTAAAATTGATGAAAAAGGTAGAAATACCCGGTTTTTTGGGAATGAATCTTTATGATCTGGTCAAAATATATGTCAAAGGGATTTTTCACGGAACCCTGTCTGCCAGAGCCGGTGGGATTGCCTTTAGTTTTTTGATGGCGATTTTCCCTTTTCTTATTTTCATCCTTACACTTATCAAATATATCCCCATAGAAGGTTTTCAAGATGACTTTATATACCTTATCAACCAATGGCTTCCACCGACTACCTCAGATGCAGTCTATCAAAATGCCATCTACCCTATCATGAACCACAATTATGGCGGAGTGATTTCGCTGTATTTTATCCTGTCGGTTATTTTTATGACCAATGGCATTACAGCTATTTTTGGCGGATTTGAAACCTCTTACCACATCACAGTCAACCGGAATTTTATAGGTCAGTATGTTGTGGCTCTCGGTGTTTCTCTGCTATTAGCTTTATACTTACTCGCCACCGTATTGGTCGCCTTTTATTTCGAAGTAGCTATCGGACATCTTAAATCTTCCGGTTATGTGAGTGACAGCTACATTTGGATTCAAGTGGGACGTAAACTGTTTTTTGCCTTGATGCTTTTTATTTCCATAGCCACCTTGTACTATTACGGTACCAAGGAAGGTAAGCTGTCTTCGTTCTTTTCTCCGGGTGCTATCATGACTACTTTGTTGTTTTTTATTCTATTTCAGCTGTTTGGCATATATGTTGTTAAGTATTCAAAATACAATGAGCTCTATGGTAGTATAGGCACATTATTGGTTTTTATGTTGTTTATTTGGCTAAATTCTATACTTTTGTTGCTGGGATTTGAGCTAAATGCCAGTCTAAACCAACTGAAAATCATTAAGAAAGCCCGTCACCAACACGATGCAGAGCATTGAAACATAAGAAACAAAAATCAACATTTTAAACCCATGAAAAAATCATTTTATCTACTATTACTTGTTAGCGCACTTTCGTTAGCTTTCAAAACAGATCAGTCAGAACCCTTTGAATTATATTGGGAAACAGACTTTGACCATGCTTTAACATTGGCTAACGAAACTAACAAACCCCTTTTGGTCTTTTTTACGGGATCAGACTGGTGTGGTCCTTGTAAAATGCTAGAAAAAGATTTTTTTCAATCTGAAAAATTTCAGCACGCCGCTACAAACGATCTTGTACTTTACAAAGCAGATTTCCCCAGACGACGTGATTTAATCACCCCTGAACAAAAAAAACAAAATGCCTTACTAAGTTCAAAATACGGGGTCAGAGGTTACCCGACTATTGTCATCCTAAACGGTCAGGGACATATGCTTGAAAAACAAGTAGGATACAATCGCAGTTTAGGCGCTGATGAACATTTTAAAATGTTAGACCGTGTAACCGCACATTAGTATTGAATGTCTAAAAATACACTATTGAAAGTAGTAGCCATGATACCGGCACGCTATGAAGCGAGTAGGTTTCCCGGAAAATTATTAAAAGATTTAGCGGGACAATCTGTTATTATGCGGACTTACGAACAGACACTCAACACCCAACTGTTTGATGCTGTCTATGTTGTAACAGACTCTGATATCATTGCTCATGAGGTATTGACCCATAACGGAAAGGTAATCAGAAACAAACGCGAACATCAAACCGGTAGCGATAGAATTGCAGAAGCTGCCCACGGTATCAATGCAGACCTGATTATCAACGTACAGGGCGATGAACCGTTTGTCAATAAGGTTATTTTACAACAGATTATTGAAGAATTTAAGAACGACACTACACAAGCTATAGATGTAGTTTCACTTGTTTTCAGCATTGATAATATAGAGGATATCAACAATCCTAATAACGTCAAGGTAGTATTAGATCAAAACAATAACGCCTTGTATTTTTCCAGAGCGCCCATTCCTTATCCCCGTGAAAACACCACAGCTCAGTATTACCAGCATATTGGTATTTATGGTTTCAGAAAAGAAGCTTTGGAAAGGTTTAGCCAATTACCAATGGAAATGTTAGAACAAACGGAAAAACTTGAAAACCTTAGATTTTTGTCTTATGGCATGACAGTCAGAATGCTTAAAACCAAGCACAAGAGTATAGGTATAGACACACCCGAAGACCTGGAAAAAGCCCGTAAACTCATTCAAAACACCAATTTATGAATGCAGAAACCATCATTAGTATTATGATTGGGATAGGACTTGCAGCCTCTGTAGGTTTCAGGGTTTTTGTACCCCTGTTCACCCTAAGTCTTGCTGCCTATTTTGGCGTTATCCCACTCAATGACAATTGGGAATGGATAGGTAGTCAAACGGCTATAATCATGCTAGGTGTTGCAACTCTGGTAGAAATTCTCGCTTATTTTATTCCCTGGCTGGACAATCTACTGGACACCATCACTATACCACTGGCTACGATAGCCGGAACTGCGGTCATGGTATCCACTGTTGCCAATCTCGACCCTACCCTAACATGGGCTCTTGCCATTATTGCCGGTGGAGGCACGGCAACAGCCATCAAAGCCAGTACTTCTACTACCCGCCTTGCTTCTACGGGAACCACAGGAGGTTTGGCCAATCCTCTGATTTCCGGAATAGAAACAGGAACATCCATAGGGGTTTCTTTACTGGCTATCTTTATCCCTGTTCTTGCAGTAATTGTTGTGGTTATTCTGCTGTGGATATTTTTTAAAGTCTTCAGGTTATTCAGAGCCCCTAAAAAACAATAAATGCTATTATCAATTAACGCTTGAAGTTAACACAGCCTATGGCTGTATACGTTCTATTTTCCAATCCCAATCCGGTTGTAAGGTAAATCTGATACGATCATGCATACGGTTGGGACGTCCTTGCCAAAACTCTATCATGGTCGGTTTTAGCATATAACCGCCCCACCAGTCGGGTCGTGGAATCTCATCCGTTTGATACTGTGCTTCCACTTGTTCCAATCTGGCATCTAATGCCTCCCTGGAATCTACTGGCCGGCTTTGGTCTGATGCTATTGCCCCTAACCTGCTCCCCCGCGGACGACTTTCAAAATAACCATCAGAAAGGTTGGGTGCTATTTTCTCCACGGTTCCTGTGATGATAATCTGACGTTCGGTACGTTGCCAGTGAAAAGACAGGCAAGCTTTGGGATTTTGGGCTAAATGTTGTCCTTTTTGTGAGTTGTAATTGGTATAAAAAATAAAGCCTTCCCAGGTGTATTTTTTAAGGAGTACGACCCTGCTTACCGGCTGTCCATCTGCACTTACCGTAGCTACCGTCATAGCATTAGCTTCGCCGGTTTCTTCCTGTTCGGCTTCTGAATACCAGGTTCTGAATAGTTCCATGGGATTCTCCGGAACGTTACTTTCCAGCAATTCTTTTTTTTGATAAACCCGTCTGTGATCACTTAAATCTTGTTGCATAGTTTCAATACTTCTAATAGTTATCAATTACCTTTTTGTGAAAGGTTTGCAGTAGGCTTTTTAGAAATCAGCCACAGCCCGGCAAAGGTAATCAATCCATTGACGGGCAACAACTCCCAATGAAATTTATAAGCCCCTATAACTTCCTCCGGTAAATGACCTATAAAATAGGTTAAACCTATTGACACCAATGCTATAATCCATGAATACTGATCCTTGATTTGGCGTTTGGTAAAAATCCCAAAGGCAAACAATCCCAAAAGCGGACCATACGTATATGAGGCAAACATCATCAGGTTATTGATGACCGTTCCTTCTATCTCATTAAAGAGTACCACCACGACAATCAGGACTATAGACATCACCACATGGATACGTTTTCTCAAAGGGACTTGTTTGGGTTCAGGTTTGGCATCAATGTCCATAAAATCCACAGCTACTGATGTAGTCAATGAAGTCAAAGCACTATCGGCACTGGAATAAGCCGCCGCAATCAAACCCAAAATAAAACTCACACTCAACACCGGGTTTATACCTTCGTTCAGCGCTATATGCGGAAACAACAAATCGGTTCTGGGTTTACCATCAACCACCGGAATATCAATACCGGTCTTATCGGCGTATATAAACAAGATAGCGCCTAAGGTCAAAAACACAAAGTTGACCACAATAAGCAGACTATACATGGTAAACATGTTGAGCTGAGATTCTTTCAGACTCTTACATGTCAGATTTTTCTGCATCATATCCTGATCCAATCCCGTCATGGCAATCGTAATAAACGCCCCGCCAATAAAGTATTTCCAAAAGTAAACTATGGGGTTAGGATCATCAAAGAAAAAAATGCGGTTATAAGATTGGTACTCTGCGGTTTGAAATAATTCTCCTACAGACCAATTCATTTTATCCAACAAAAAATAAATGGATAAACCTAAAGCCAACAACATAAAAAATGTTTGCAAGGTATCAGTCCAAACGATGGTTTTAATACCAGCCCTGTTCGTGTAAATCCAAATCAACAGAATGGATAAAGTAACCGTTACAAAAAACGGCACCTGTAACGCATCAAATATTAAATATTGCAGGGTCAATGCTACGAGAAACAACCTGAATGATGCTCCGGTAATACGAGACAGTAAAAAGAAAAAAGCACCGGTTTTATAACTGGTTTTACCAAAACGGGTTTCCAAATATTGGTAAATAGACACCACCTTTAGCTTATAATACAAGGGCAGTAAAACCCCTATAACGACCAACATACCTAAGAAGTAACCAAACACCGCTTGCATATAACCAAACTGTGTGGCACCGACCCATCCGGGTACGGAAATAAATGTCACACCAGACAATGATGCTCCTATCATTCCAAAGGCCACCACATACCAGGGAGATTGTTTTTTGGCCTGAAAAAATACCTCATTAGATTGTTCCCGACCGGTCCAATAGGAGATTAACATTAGAATTACAAAATAAGCGGCAATAAGGAGTAAAATGGTATATGGGCTCATGCTTGTTGATTATTCAATAAGTAACGTGCAATATTAAAGATTTTAGATAAGACTGGAAAACAAAAAATAATGCGGGTATGCGACATGTTTTTAGTGGGGAGTTTGCAGTGGGAAGTAGGCAGTTTGCAGTGGGTAGTTGCTAAAAGCCAAAGGCCAAAAGCTAAAAGCCGATAAAAGTGGGTAGTAGGCAGTTTGCAGTAAGCAGATTGTAGTGGCTAATAGGTAGTATGTTAAACATTAATAACTCAAAGTTTTCACTTGATAAAAATCAACTTTTACCACTGAGTTTTATCATATATTTGTACAACTTTTTACGATAAAAATGATTACTGCATGAAAAAAATCTACTTTATCTTTCTATTTGTACTCCTTACATTAAATCTGCAAGCCCAATGGGTGGTTCAAAATACTGGTTCAGACAATGAATTATATGATGTCTATGCTATCACCGCAGATACCGTAATAGTCGTCGGTTACAATGGAACTATTCTTAAAACCACAGACGGGGGTGAAAACTGGATATCTCAAACTTCGGGAACTACAAATGAGTTAAGACGAGTACAGTTTGTCAACGACACTACAGGCTATGCCATCGGTTTTGAAGGCACCCTGCTTAAAAGCACAGATGCCGGGAGTACCTGGACAGCCTTAGACAGTGGTACTACAGAAGACCTGTACGGCTTGTCTGCTCTGAACGAACAAGTGTTATTTATCTCCGGGAGCAATGGACTGTTACAAAAAACCATAGACGGTGGGAACAGCTGGACAGCATTACCCCTACCTCTTGATAAGGCAGTTACAGATATACAGTTCTTTAGTGAACTCACGGGATATATCCTGATTAATCAGTACGATAGAGGAACACTGTATAAAACCTCCGATGGGGCTATCAACTGGTCACAAATCGATGATCAGCTATGGGCATTTCATTTCCTGAACCCAAACACAGGGTTTGTAGTATCTGATGACCTCAAAAAAACAACCGACGGCGGTGAAAGTTTTATTTTAATTTACTCCAGCAATTTTAATATACCTTTATGCATGTTTGCCAGTAGTGAAAATGTCATCTGGTTAGGAGATAAAGATGCTATCTTTGGAGATCCCGGTCGTAACTACAGAGGAGAAATCTTAGACAATCAAAGTTTTCAATGGAACTATACTGAGGATTACCTTTTATTACAATCAATCTATTTTTATAATGAAAATACCGGTTACGGTGTCGATCTTTTTGGACAAATCGTTAAAAATACCTCAGGAATATTACTGGGAACTGCAAACACAGCACTACCGGAACACATCAAACTATATAATCCCGTCCATCGGGAACTCAGGATTACTTTTGAGGAACAAGCCTACAGCCCATGCAATATAAGTCTTGTAGATCAAGCCGGTAAAGAAGTTTTACGGCATTCTTGCCGTCACTGTTCTGAGATAAACCTCAATATAGAACATCTATCCAAAGGCATCTATTATCTTAATATTTTAACACCTGACAACACCTATACTGAAAAAATCATCATCAACTAAAAACTTGATAAAAATTCACTTTTGCAGAGTGTTTTATAATAAAGTTATATAACTTATTTACTATAAATTATACAGCATGAAAAAAATCTACTTTATCTTTCTATTTGCACTCCTAACATTAAATCTGCAAGCCCAATGGATATTGCAAGACTCCGGTACCGGAAATAGATTTTACGACATCTATCCCATTACTGCTGATACCGCAGTCGTTGTAGGGGTACTTGGCACAATTGTAAAAACCACAGACGGGGGTGAAAATTGGTTAACTATAAACTCAGGCACAAATCGTGATTTAACACAAGTAGAGTTTGTCAACGACACTACAGGCTATGCCGTCGGTTTTGAAGGTACCCTGCTTAAAAGTACAGATGCCGGGAGTACCTGGACGGCTTTGGATAGCGGTACTACAGAAGACTTGTACAGCTTGTCAGCCTTGAACGATCAAGTGTTTTTTATCTCCGGGAACAACGGACTGTTACAAAAAACCATAGATGGTGGGAACAGCTGGACAGTGTTGACCACACCTTCCGGAATATTTGTTACAGACATACAGTTCTTTAATGAACAGTTAGGTTATATTTTGATGTTTAATTATAACAGAGGAACACTGTATAAGACCTCCGATGGCGGCATCAATTGGTCACAAGTCGATGATCTGCTATGGGCATTTCATTTCCTGAACCCAAACACAGGGTTTGTAGTATCTGATGAGCTCAAAAAAACAACCGACGGTGGTGAAAATTTTGTTACTATTTTTTCCGGTGAATTTGATATACCTCTATGTATGTTTGCCAGCAGTGAAAATGTTATTTGGTTAGCAGAAAAAAATGCTATCATTGGTAATGATGCCCATATATACAGAGGTGAAATCCTGAACAATCAAGACTTTCAATGGAATTATACAGAAGAACCCCTTTTATTACAATCTATCTGTTTTTATAACGAAAACACAGGCTATGGCGTAGATGCTTCAGGAGGAATCGTGAAAAATACTTCTGGGATATTATTGGGAACTGCAAACACAGCACTACCGGAGCACATCAAACTATACCCTAATCCCGTCCATCGGGAACTCAGGATTACCTTTGGGGAACAAGCCTATAGCCCAACCAGCATCAGTCTTGTAGATCAAGCCGGTAAAGAAGTTTTACGGCATTCTTACCTTCAATGTTCTGAGATAAACCTCAATATAGAACATCTATCCAAAGGCATCTATTGCCTCAATATTATGACACCGGATAACACCTATACTCAAAAAGTAATTATCAACTAAAGATTGAAGAAACTCAACCTAATGCATGGGTGTGATACTTTAGGCGTTGGATATTGAACCTAACGGCAATCTGCCTACGGCTTATTTCCGTCTCAAATCAAAAACAGCCTATGTGACATATTTGGTTTTTTTCATAAACAACAAAACCACATAACCGGCCACAAAAAACAACATCAACAATAAGACTGAAGCCCGCATAGAACCGGTGAGACTCATCAACAGGCCAAAGGTTGCCGTACCGATTACAATCGCGACTTTTTCAGTCACATCAAAAAAGCTAAAGTAGGTTGCGGTATCAATAGTCGTTTCAGGAATAAGCTTTGAATAAGTGGATCGAGCTAAGGTTTGAGTTGCACCCAAAACTAGCCCCAGCAAGCCCCCCAGTGTATAAAAATATATCAACACATTAGGGTCATCAGCCGGTAATATATAAGCCCCAAAACAAGCTATCACCCAGAATATAAGGGTGAGTTTAAGGGTATAAACATTGCCCTTTCTATCGGAAATTCTTGAAAATATAAAAGCTCCAACAACAGCTACCAATTGCACCAACAATATTGTAATAATCAAACTGGCTGTTTCCAGTTTCAGTTCTTCATCGCCAAACTTCCCCGCCAGAACAATAATCGTCTGTACGCCGGCACTGAACAGAAAAAATGAAATTAAAAAAACTTTAAGGGTTGATTGAAACTTCAATTCTTTCCAGACATTGCGCAATTCTTTGTAACCTTTAAAAATATAATCTTTATCCGGTTTACGTTTATACGGATTGTCCGGCAAATGATACAGGGTGTATTGGGCAAAGCCCAACCACCATAAACCTACGATGACAAATCCCAAACGGTACACCAAGGTAGGGGCATCTTCTCCTTTCTCTGCAAACCCGTACCAATGTGGCATCATAACCATCGTCAGAATAAACAACAATAAAAACACCGAACCGAGATAACCATAGATAAAGCCTTTGGCACTTACACGGTCCTGATCCTTGGGGTAAGCGATTTCGGGTAGAAATGAGTTATAAAACACGATACTCCCCCAAAAACCCACACTTGCCAAAACAGTAAACACAATGCCTACCCACAGGGTCTCTATACCGGTAAAAAAGAACAATGCCATGACTGACAGCGAGCCAAGAGCGAGAAAAAACTTTAAAAAGCCTTTTTTACTCCCTGTATAGTCTGCAATACCCGATAAAATGGGAGACATAAAGGCTACAAGTAAAAATGAAAATGATAAGACATAGGTATAGAGTACCGTATTGTTAAACGTCGTTCCTAAAAATGACACTTTTGCACCGGCGCCGCCCGTTACCGCTCCATAATACAGCGGAAACACTGATGTAGAAATAACTAAAGGATACACTGAATTTGCCAGGTCATATAATGCCCAGGCATTGATGAGTTTTTTATCACCTTTTTGTAACATGGTTTACTTATTAGATTTTAGCACACAATATCAGACCAACAAAACCCGTCAATCACACTTCTGATATCAGTGTAGTTCAAGCGCCCTACTTATTTTTTTAAGGCACGCGACAATATACCCATAACTCCTCTGATAAATGTGGCACTGGTCAGCACCTTAATGACAGGACTTAATTTGGTACTTTTTCTACGGGTTTTCGTTTTTTGACGTTTTTGTTGTTGTTTGTCCCGTACTTCCTTTTCCTCTTGAGCCTCCAGTTTTTTATGATAACGATCTACTTTATCAGACAGTATCTCATAGGCACTTTCCCGGTCTATGGTCTTACTGTATTTAGCCATCAACTGAGACTGTTTCAACAGGTCTGACAATTCTTTGTCCGACAACACATCCATACGGCTCTGAGGTGCACGCATCATCGTAGCTGCCAGTGGTGTAGGACGACCTTTTTCATCCAATACCGTAACCAAAGCCTCTCCGGTTCCCAGATTGGTCAACACCTCTTCGGTGTCATAATAAGCTGTATCGGGGAAGTTTTGCGCCGTTAATTTAATGGCTTTACGGTCTTTTGCCGTAAAGGCTCTTAAGGCGTGTTGAATTTTAAGTCCTAATTGTGCCAATACATCTTCCGGTACGTCTTTAGGATTCTGAGTCACAAAGAAAACGCCTACGCCTTTGGAACGTATGAGTTTGACCACTGTTTCTATTTGATCCATCAATGTTTTACTCGCTTCTTCAAACACCAAATGCGCTTCGTCTATAAAGATAACTAATTCGGGTTGGTCTGCATCCCCCTGTTCCGGAAAAGTATCGTAAACTTCTGCCAATAACTGTAACATAAAGGTGGAAAACAACTTGGGTTTATCCTGAATATCTGTCAGCCTTAACACATTTATCATACCCCTGCCCTTCTCATCCAATCGGGTTAAATCCTGAACCTCAAAAGAACGCTCACCGAAGAAACGATCACCTCCTTGTTGTTCCAACTCTACTATTTTTCGTAAAATAGCTCCGGTGCTGGCTTTGGATATAGCACCGTATTCTTCCTGAATCTCATCTTTACCTTCATTGGTCGCATAATGTAAAACCTTCTGAAAATCTTTCAGATCTAATAACGGTAAACCGTGATCATCACAATATTTAAAAAGAACCGATACAATCCCTGTTTGCACATCGGTCAGGTCGAGAATACGCGACAATAACACAGGACCAAACTCGATTACTGTAGCCCGCAACCTCACGCCGTCTTGTTCTGACAGTGTCAGAATTTCAAGCGGATAACCCGTCGATTGGAACGGCAACCCTATCATCTCCATTCGTTCATCAATTTTAGGGTGACCGGGACTGGGTTTAGCCAAACCACTTAAATCGCCCTTGACGTCCATCAATAACACGGGAATTCCTTTTTCTGACAGGTGTTCTGCCAACACTTGTAAACTTTTGGTTTTTCCAGTTCCCGTGGCACCGGCGATTAAACCGTGACGATTGAGGGTTTTCAGTGGAATTTTGACAAAGGCTTCTGTAACAGTCTGACCGTCAAGCATTGCCGAACCCAAAGTAATGGAATCTCCTTTGAAAGTATAACCGGTATTGATGTAATCTTTAAACGTTTGTGTATCTGCCATATGCTTTACAAATTTTGTTAATGGGTTGTAAATATAGAAACTTACCAACGAATAAAAAAGCAAGCTTTAAAAACTTATACTTTAACACCTTTAAATCAACATCTTACAGACTACAAACCAAAACGCTTGACAAACAGATAAAGCCCTAGACACCGGGACGTCTGATGAATAAAATTCAGACCGTTGATAACTTATCTCAATTTTATGGTTAAATGCGGTTCAATTCTGATAGCGGTTTTATATTTTTGTTCGATATTTTTAGTCATAAAATCATGAAGAAATTATTTATTATTTCAAGTCTGATACTTTTCCTTGCTGCCTGTCATCAAGAACAAACACCGACCCTGACCATTCAGGGGAAAGTAAAAGGAATGACCAAAGGCATGTTGCATCTGGAAAAAATAATTGACACCACTTATGTACTCGTTGACACATTCCGGGTATCACAAAACGGTACATTTGTCTTTCATGACTCACTGGATAGTCCCGAAGTGTATTATATCAGCATCCGAGAATACCCCCAAGACCGTATAACTGTTTTTGCAGAACCCGGCACCGTTACGATGACCACCAAACTTGAGCGTTTTTCATCATTTGCAGAGATTGAAGGCTCTGAAAATCAGAAGTTATTGGATGAATTTAATGAGGTCAAAAATAAATTCAACAATGATAATTTATCGTTGATCAAAGAAAAAATATTAGCGGAAAAAGCCAATAATCAACCGCAAATCGACAGTATTCAGGAGGTTATGAATCTTTTACTCAAAAGACGCTACCTATACACAACCAATTTTGCCGTAAAACACGCCGATATGGATATTGCACCTTATCTGGCACTCAGCGAATTATATCTGGCTCGTACTTATCTACTGGATACCATAGCCCAAGCTATGGATCAACGTACCAGAAATTCGCATTACGGTAAAAAATTTACGACCTTTTTGGAAGACATTAAAGCCACAGAAAAGAAACCGGAACAATAGAGAGGAACTGACATGCACGAACTGTATTTGGGACTGGGAAGCAATCTGAAAGATCGATTGCATTATTTACAAGACGCCGTTGAACTTATCAACGAACGTATTGGGGTTGTGACCCAAACGTCACCGGTCTATGAAACCGAAGCATTAGGGTTTGACGGCTCTAATTTTCTGAATGTTGTTCTTGTAGCCAATACTTATTATAAAGCTGAAGATGTTCTCAAAATCATTGGTGAGATTGAAAAAGAATTGGGTAGAGTTCGCACCAACACTAATGGCTATCAATCCCGAACCATTGATATTGACCTGCTGTTTTACGATGAAGAGATCATCATGACAACTGATCTTATTGTACCCCATCCGCGAATCCAAGAAAGAAAATTTGTTTTATTGCCGCTACATGATTTAAGTCCTGATTTTACACATCCGGTGAGCAAACAATCTGTTGACACATTACTCAAAACCTGTCCGGATGCCACGACACCCATCAAAACCGAACATCGACTGTCCATCCCTGCATCTATTTCCGAATCTTACAATTTCATAGCTATTGAAGGTAATATCGGTGCCGGTAAAAGTTCGTTGACCAATCTGCTTTCCCGGCAGTTTAACGCCAAAACAGTTTTGGAACGCTTTGCAGACAATGCTTTTTTACCCAAGTTTTACGAAGATCAGGAACGTTTTGCACTACCCCTTGAGATGAGCTTTCTCGCCGACCGCTACCAACAATTATCGGATGATTTGGCACAATTTGATTTGTTTAAAAACTTCATCATCTCTGATTATTATATTTTTAAATCCCTGATTTTTGCCCAGGTCACTCTGGCTCATGATGAATTTATTCTCTACAGACGTATCTTTGATATTATGTATAAAAACATCACCAAACCCGATTTATACATCTACCTGTATCAAAACACCAATCGACTACTGGAAAACATCAAAAAACGCGGCAGAGACTATGAAAAGAATATCACAGCGGAGTATTTGGATAAAATTCATAAAAGTTATGCCAAATTTATCCATAATGAAAGTAATCTCAATGTGTTAATCATCGATGTCTCTGATATGGATTTTGTCAATAACCCCGCAGATTATCAAAAGGTTTTAAAAATCATAAGACAACATAACACATAGTCTTACACTCACCAAAACAGGCTATTATAGCACGCTGATTTTACCTCTTTTTTTTCTCAATTTTGGTTTGTCATGTCATAAGACATATTTACCTTTGTCGCCGATTTTTTTTAAACCTCTAAATCTAAAGACTATGGCTTTTATTACGCGTGAAAAATTCCTATCCACAGACTGGCTTAAAACTTACACCTATTTGATCTTTGGTAGTATTCTTTTTGCTGTCTCAGATATTTTATTCGTAGTACCTTACAAACTTGCTCCGGGAGGTGTCTATGGTATTGCGACCGTGTTGAATACGATGCTGGGCTGGAAGATCAGTTATACAACTATTTCTATGGAGATACCGCTGATTATTATCGGAACCATAATATTAGGGCCTCGTTTTGGGGTCAAAACAATCTTGAGTATTCTCATTATATTCGGAACAGTTTGGTTTATGGAAACATTTGTTTCTCCCGGTTACCCGAAAATCATACATGACCCTATGCTAAACACTATCGTCGCAGGTGTTTTTTACGGAATATCAATAGGATTAATTTTTAAATCCAGAGCAACATCCGGTGGTTCTGATATTGTGACCATGATTTTTGCAAAATACACTAAACTATCTCTGGGTACTTTGGTCATGATAGTCGATGGGGTTATTGTATTATTCACCTTGGTACAACCCAGTGAAACAGGCGGTATAGGTTGGGAATTTGCCATTTACTCTTTGATTATCATCTTTATAGAAAGTAAAGTTATAGACATTGTAATCACCGGGGTTAACTACCACAATACTGTTTTTGTCATTTCAGACCAATTTGAAGAAATCGCCAAGGTCATCACTAACGATTTAGGACGGGGTGCTACTATTTTTGATGCCAGAGGAGCGTATACCGGTGGAGATAAAAAGATTGTTTACTCTGTGATGAGTCGTAGAGAATTTGAGATTCTTAAATTGCACATCCATACTATTGATCCTAAAGCCTTTGTAAACATTACCCAATCTAAAGAAATATTCGGCCGAGGCTTTAATGCTATTCATGAAGATAACTAATAGCTAACAACCTACCGTAGAACTCAGAAATGCAGGATTTCAACAAACATCGAAATCCTGCATTTCTGGTTTTTTAAGTAAATTACTTTTTATTCTCCAAAATCATTGTAATAGGAAAAGCGTATATGACCTTAATCACCTTGCCCTGGTGTTTGCCGGGTTTCATTTGCGGTAATAATTTGATAACACGAATGGCTTCCTGCTCAAGTAGTTCATGCGGTGCTTTGGCTTTAACATCAATAATATTTCCGGTTTTATCAATAATAAACATTACAGAAACACGTTGTTTGGTGCCTGCCTCCATACCTAATGTTTCAGCAGTAAAGGTTTTATAGTTCTCATTTACATGTTTTTTAACTTCATCCATAAAACATCTCCTCAATACTTCTTTAGATCCGGTACATCCGGGAAAAACGGGTACTTCATCTACAATAGCAAATTGAATACCTTTATCTTTATTTTGATTAGCATCGACCTTTTCTATTGATGATTCTGCGTTCTTTTGGTGTTGTTCAGATTGGAATACACTACAGGCATTATTAACAAATAAAAAGATTAATACCAGCGGCAAAATAATCAGGTATTTTAAGAGATTAGTTGAATGGGATTTGTTTTGAGTCATCATGATAATATTATAATTTTAAAGTTTCTTAAACGTTTTCGAGTAATTTTCACCTCAGTGTGATACTCATTAATTTTGTGCCACAAACAAAATTGGTAAAGCATAGGTGACATTAATAGGTTCGTCTTTGTATTTACCCGGTGTCATTTGCGGTAATAATTTGATAACACGGATGGCTTCCTGCTCAAGTGATTCATGTGGTGCACGGGCTTTGATTTTTGTAACCTGACCGTGTTTATCCACGGTAAACATGACACTGATACGATATTTAGTCCCTGAGTCTAAACCTAACGATTTGGCAGATAAAGTTTTGAAATTGTCATTCACATGCTTACTAACTTTATCCATAAAGCATTTCTTCAACACTTCCTTAGACCCCGTACATCCGGGAAAGACGGGTGCTTCTTCGATAACAGAAAAAGGGAGGTTATCCTTCTTATCACTCCGGACTTCTTTATCTTGTTCTGTATCGAACTTAACTGAATGCTGATCTGTTTCGACTTTTTCTATGGTAGAGCCGGGAACAGTTGTTGCCTTACCTTTTTCAGGATGGTCGGTATTACAAGCATTCTGAACAAATAACATAATCAATACAAAAGGTATAATGCTTAAATATTTTAAGAGATTAGTTGAACGGGATTTGTTTTGAGTCATCATGATAATACGGTTTTTTAATTGTGAAGATTGATAAAATGAGTTAATAAATACGAGGTTCCTGGTATTGAACTTTTCGTTAAGCAGGGTATTGATATACTGTTTTTTTCCCGTTTTAGATACGATTTGCTCATCAGCAAGATACTCATGCAGCAAAACCATACGCTTTTGATAGAGGTAAACTACGGGGTTAAACCAAAAAACAATTTTATACCACTCAAACCAAAGCAAATCCCAGGTGTGTTTTTGACGGACATGAACCATTTCATGGTCAATAATTTGTTCGTATTGGTCACTGGGGAGATCCTGAGAAATAAAGACATTATCTAAAAATGTAAATGCCGATTGACCGGAACTCAAGGCAAAGACTTTAACTTCTTTTGATATAGTCAGTGGGGATTGTTTTAGCATCCTTACAATCGGCAAAGTCTTTTTAAAGAACATGAAAGAACGGATCAGCGCAATTAACACATACACCACAAACAAACCATAAAGTCCAACGTTGCTAACCGGTGCTGTTTGTATATCACCCTCTTGAAAGAGAAAGATCTCGGGTAAATCCTGTGTAAAGTCTTGCAAAACAGGCGCAGAAACTATGTCAAATATCACAAATGGCAGTATTAATGCCAAAACAGACGTCAGTAGCAGATAAATCCTGTTGGCAGTAAACATGGTTTCTTTTTTGAGTAACAACTCGTAGAGGACAAAGAACCCCAATAAAAACAATGAGGTTTTTAACATATAAAATATTGCTTCCATAACTATTGTTTGTTGATACGGTTGATAATTTCTTCCAAATCCTTTAGATCCAGATTTTCATTGTTGACAAAAAACGAAACCATTTGTTTATATGAGCCGGCAAAATAATCATCTGCGATTTTTTGTGTCGTAAATTTGGAATAGGTGTCTTTGTCAATGATGGGAAAATACAAATAGCCCCTCCCTTTGGATTCGTGATCGATAAAACCTTTGTTCTCTAATATCCGCACTATGGTAGATACAGTATTGTACGCCGGTTTGGGTTCGGGCAGACGTTCTATAATCATACTCACACTGGCTTTTTTTAAGTTCCAGAGTTCTTGCATGATGTCTTCTTCAGCTTTGGTTAATGTTTTCAT
>PDQD01000031.1 GCA_002747695.1 Flavobacteriia bacterium | reverse complement strand
TCTATGCCGGTCTCAACACAAACTTTCTGAGTAAACCTCACAAACTAAACAGACTAAGCCCTAAAGCAGCCATCTTATTACAACACGATTTCTCAGACTATTTCATATGGGTTAACAACATTATTGGCGACCATCTAAATCTTCAAGAGTACAGAAATTACGGCTATATATCGACTCTAATTATTTCCTTAACTGATAGATTTTCGTTGTACGGGGAACATCAAGGCACTTTTTACAAGCAATACAAAGAGTTTAAAGTAGGTGGCGGTATGGCTTACCTTTTAAGCCCTACCTGGCAAATAGATATTAATTTGCATAGAAATTTCAACAAAGAGAACAACACCTACTACCAAGGAGGATTAGGCGTTTCATGGCGTTTAGACAGACATTATGACAAACCCAAGAGGCCAAAAAAAGATGGCAGTGGCAGAAGAAAAGGCAAAAGAAAATTTAAGCTATTTGGTAAAAAAAGTTAGAATACCCTATGCAATTACACTATAATAAGAGCCTGGTATCCGGACAGAATACATTGACTCTTGATCCGGTAGAAAGCCGACACATCATCAAGGTTTTAAGACACAAAGAGGGCGACCTGATGTTAATCACCAATGGTAAAGGCTTATCTGTCAAGGGGCAAATAACTATAGCCAACCCCAAACGCTGTGAGTTAAAGATTCTGGAAGAGCAACTGCATCCCAAGCTCAACAACTATGTGTTACATCTTGGTATCGCACCTACCAAAAACATCGATCGTTTTGAATGGTTTTTAGAGAAAGCCACGGAAATAGGAATCGATCGCATAACCCCTCTGCTTTGCGAGCATTCGGAGCGCAAAATCATTAAACATGAACGCTTAGAAAAAATAATGATTGCTGCCTTAAAACAGTCAGGTCAATACCATCTGCCGCAACTCGACCCGCTCATCAGCTTCAATGATTTTACAGCAGAACATTTTGACGGCCAACAATTGATAGCCCATTGCTTGCCTGACAATAAAAAAAGCTTAAAGTCCATTCTCACAAAAGGGGAAAATGTTCAAATTTTAATTGGTCCTGAAGGTGACTTTTCTCAGCATGAAATAGATCTTGCGTTGACCAAACACTATATTCCGGTAACTTTGGGGCACACCCGCTTACGCACAGAAACTGCCGGCGTAGTGGCTACCCACACCGTAGCTCTAAATAATACTGATTAAATATGAAACACTTTTTTTCTATAGTTATCATCTTCCAATTTTTATCCATAAATGCGCAGGAAGTAGCTGTTTTGGAATACGATGGCGGTGGAGACTGGTATGCTAACCCCACTGCAGTGCCCAACCTCATTGTCTTTTGCAACGAGAATATCAACACCACTATCAGTCCCAAACCCAAAACAGTTAAGCCCCAATCCGGAGAGCTATTTGCCTACCCTATCATTTTTATGACAGGCCATGGTAATATTTTTTTAGATGATGACAGTGCAGATAATCTTCGCTTGTACTTAGAATCCGGCGGATTTATACACATCTCTGATAATTATGGTTTTGACACTTATATCAGACGAGAGTTTAAAAAAGTATTTCCAGAACAGGATTTTGAAGAAGTGCCCCTGAATCACCCTATATACAACCAAACTTACCAATTTCCCAACGGTGTTCCCAAAATCCATGAACACGATGCTAAGCCACCCAAAGGTTATGGCTTGTTTTACAAAGGACGTTTAGTCTGTTTTTATGATTATGAAAGTGATCTGAGTGACGGCTGGGAAACCCCCGAAGTGCATAATGACCCACCTGAGTTGAGATTAAAAGCGTTGCAGATGGGCGCTAATATTATAGAATACTGCTTTTCAAAGCCGTAAGCATAGTTAATCACACAGGATTAGCTATTGGCTAGTGTGTATAAAGTTTCAATAGTCTTTAGTGGTTGAGGACTACCAAAAACAAAACTTCCCGCTACAAAGCAATCCACGCCTTTTTGGGCTAATAAGCTGATATTTTTATCAGACACACCACCATCGATTTCTATCAGAGCTTTTGAACCGGATTGTTCTATCAGAGCTTTGAGTTGTGACACTTTTTTATACGTATTTTCAATAAAGGATTGCCCCCCAAATCCCGGATTGACACTCATAAGCAACACCAAATCGAGTTCTGTGATAATATCCTCCAAAAGCGCCACACTCGTATGCGGGTTAAGGGATACACCGGCTTTCATACCTTCATCTTTAATCGCCTGGACTGTCCTGTGTAAATGTGTACAAGCTTCATAGTGCACGGTCAACACATCGGCGCCGGCTTTTTTAAAATCTGAAATATAACGTTCCGGCTGAACAATCATAAGATGGGCATCAAGCACCTTATCAGTATGTTGTCTCATAGCCTTTATGACCGGCATCCCAAAGGTAATATTGGGCACAAATACGCCATCCATAACATCCAGATGTATCCATTCGGCTTTACTGGCATTGAGCATTTCGAGTTCAGATTGTAAATTGACAAAGTCACTGGAGAGGACTGAAGGCGCAATAATTTTTGACATGCTTTGGGTTAGCGGTTATAAATAAAAATTGTCGGTTATAAATTGATTTAAAAATTTATAACCGACTAGTATGTTGTTTATGTTATCCGAGATAAGTCATTAAGATTTTACTACGTGACGTATGTTTTAATCGTCTGATGGCTTTTTCCTTGATCTGACGCACACGTTCTCTGGTCAAGTCAAAAGTTTCCCCAATTTCTTCCAAAGTCATGGGTTGGAAATCACCAAGACCAAAATACAATCTCACGACATCAGCTTCACGCGGTGTTAACGTTTCTAACGCACGCTCTATCTCTATACGCAATGATTCTTGCACCAAACTTTTATCGGGATTGGGAGACTCACCGGATTTCAGGACATCGTACAAATTAGAATCTTCACCTTCTACCAAAGGAGCATCCATAGATACATGACGACCTGAATTTTTAAGCGATTCTTTAACTTCATTGACCGTCATATCCAACCTGCTGGCTATTTCTTCCGGTGATGGTTCACGCTCATTTTCCTGCTCCAGGAATGCATACATCTTGTTGATCTTATTAATAGAACCTATCTTATTAAGCGGTAAACGAACAATACGCGATTGTTCTGCCAATGCCTGAAGAATAGATTGACGAATCCACCATACGGCATAAGATATAAACTTAAAACCACGGGTTTCATCAAATCTTCGTGCTGCTTTGATCAATCCCAGATTACCTTCATTAATCAAATCAGGAAGGGTCAAACCTTGGTTTTGGTACTGCTTAGCTACAGAGACCACAAACCTTAAATTAGCTTTGGTAAGTTTTTCTAAAGCAATTTGATCACCGGCTTTTATACGCTGGGCTAACTCTACTTCCTCATCGGCAGTGATGAGTTCCACTTTTCCTATTTCCTGCAAATACTTATCCAATGAAGCAGTTTCCCTGTTTGTAACCTGCTTTGTTATTTTTAGTTGTCTCATGAAATTAAATTAGATTGATTATCATCGTCACTCTTATATACGTAGAAAACCAAAAAAAGTTACACTTTATTATACTATATTATGTAAAAAAACTCTCAACATTGTATTAAAGTATTGTAAAGAGCGTATAAATCACTTCACAATAAAGTTTCTTAACCTTTCATAACAGTTTGACTATTTGCGCTTTAAGAACTTTTTTTTATGATAAAAAAATTGTACTTTGCAAAAGTTTTTTACAACCTCTTTTTTTATTAAAATTTTTAAACCAATTATAGAATGAAAGTATCAACTTCAGAACAAGCCATTCAACTGGAAAACAAGTACGGCGCTCACAATTATCATCCGCTACCTGTGGTATTATCCAAAGGTGAAGGTGTTCACGTATGGGATTTGGAAGGTAAACATTATTATGATTTCTTATCTGCTTACTCTGCAGTCAATCAAGGGCATTGTCACCCTAAAATCATCAATGCTCTAACAGAACAAGCTCAAAAATTAACCCTTACTTCCAGAGCATTTTACAATAATATGCTTGGACAGTATGAAAAATACATGTCTGACTTCTTTGGATATGACAAATTATTACCCATGAATTCAGGTGCCGAAGCCGTTGAAACAGCTATAAAACTCACTCGAAAATGGGCTTATAAAGCCAAAGGCATTCCTGAAGATCAAGCTGTAATTGTGGTTTGTGATGGTAACTTTCACGGTAGAACCACTACCATTATATCTTTCTCAAATGACCCTGAGGCCAAAGATGACTATGGACCTTATACCCCCGGTTTCATCAATGTTCCTTACGATGATATTGATGCTTTGGAACAAGTATTAAAAAAACACAAAAACATAGCCGGTTTCTTGGTAGAGCCTATTCAAGGTGAAGCAGGTGTTTACGTACCTCATGACGGTTACCTGAAAAAAGCCGATGCATTATGTAAAAAACACAATGTATTATTTATCGCTGATGAAGTACAAACAGGGATTGCCAGAACTGGAAAACTTTTAGCAGTTCACCATGAAGACATCCGTCCGGATGTTATTATCATGGGGAAAGCACTGTCCGGAGGCGCCTATCCTATTTCTGCGGTTATGGCCGATGACCCTATAATGAATGTCATTAAGCCGGGAGAACACGGCTCAACTTTTGGTGGTAATCCTCTGGCAGCAGCTGTTGCCATGGCTGCTCTGGATGTCATTAAAGATGAAAAACTAGCCGAAAACGCAGAAAAATTGGGTCAATTATTTAGAAAAGAGATCAACAAACTGGTTGATAAATACGATTTGTTAAAACTTGTAAGAGGTAAAGGCCTGCTCAATGCCATTGTCATCAATGACACACCGGATAGTGACACAGCGTGGAACATCTGTCTTAAACTGAGAGATAATGGTTTATTAGCCAAACCTACACACGGTAATATTATACGTTTTGCGCCACCATTGGTCATGAATGAAGAAGAATTGATGGATTGTGTTGCTATTATCGATAAAACCTTTGCAGAATTTTAAGAATTCATTAACAACACATTCTATTCACATTAACATTTGTTAAAACACTTAAGAAGAGGCTTTTAGCCTCTTTTTTTTTTACAGAAAAATAAACCAAAAATTAATAAATTTATAATTTTAAACCCTATTTTTAATCATATTACTTTTATTATTGAGTTTTTTTTATGATATTTGCCTTAATTAATTCAAATTATTAATATAATGAAAACAAAGTTCAATGGAATTTTAACGCTGCTTTTAGCGTTGTCCGTGCAGTTTATGTTTGCACAAAAAACTGTTTCCGGAACTGTTTCAGATGAATCAGGTCCGTTACCCGGTGTTAATGTTTTAATCAAAGGTACGACTACGGGTACAGAAACCAATTTTGACGGTAAATACTCTATAACAGCTAAGCAAGGAGACATTTTAGTCTTTAGCTATGTTGGGTATGAAAATACCGAAAAAGTTGTAGGATCATCCAATGTCTATGATATTGTGATGTCCGGAGGTACTGTCCTTGATGAGGTTGTAATCACAGCTTTGGGAATAAAACGTGAGAAAAAGAGTTTAGGTTATGCCACACAACAAGTAAGTGGTGAAGATATTGACAAAGGTAAAGAAAGTAGCTTTATTAGCTCTCTATCCGGTAAGGTCAGTGGTGTTCAGATTAAAAAACCCGGTCAAATGGGTGGTTCTGCAAACATCGTTGTTAGGGGTTATGCTTCTATTTTTGGTAGTAACCAAGCACTTTTTGTTGTTGATGGTATCCCCATAAGCAATAGCACTCTGAATTCCAGTTCAACTTTGAGAAATCGTGGTGGTTATGACTACGGTAATGCTGCATCTGATATTGACCCCGAATCTATTGAATCAATTTCAATATTAAAAGGTGCTGCTGCAACGGCGTTATACGGCTCTGAGGCTGCCAACGGTGTTGTGCTCATCACCACAAAAAAAGGAAAAACAGGACAAGGTTTAGGCATAACCATAAACCAAAGTTTTACATTTGGTGATTATGACAAATCTACTTTTCCTGTTTACCAAAACAGTTACGGTGCCGGGTACGGTGGTGTTTCACAAGGTTTTGACGAGGCAGACTTTGACGGTGACGGCACTACAGACTTCTTAGTTGCATTTTATGATGATGCTTCTTTCGGGCCACCTTTGGACGGAACTATGGTATTCCAATGGAATGCACTATACCCGGGACTTGACACCTATATGCAAAAAAAGCCTTATTTACCTGCGGAAAACAGTATAGATTATCTTTTGAAAAGATCACTAAGTTTAGTGTCTAATGTAGCCGTATCAGGTGGTAATGAAAACGGGTCTTTAAGATTAGGTTATACATATGATGACAGAAGCGGAATATTACCTAACAGTCAAATTAACACTCATATAATTGATTTGAGCGGTGCTTATAAATTTAATGATAAATTTAATGTAGATGCTAAAATCACCTATACAGACAGAGGAGGTAAAGGTCGTTTCGGTACAGGGTATGACGGCGGAAACCTAATGCAATCCTTCAGACAATGGTATCAGGTCAACACAGATTTAAAAGAACAGGAAGAAGCTTATTTTTCCACACTTACCAATGCCACATGGAACGCTACTTCTGCGACAAATACTAAACCTAAATACTTTGACAATCCTTATTGGGTCTTGTTTGAAAACTTCCAAACTGATGAGCGAAACAGAGTTTTCGCAAAAGCACAAGCACAATACAAATTTAGCAATCACTTTAATCTCGTTGCCAGATTTGGAGCGGACAGTTATTCTGACTTACAAGAAGAAAGAAAAGCCGTTGGTAGTTTAGATTTAGCTTACTACAAAAAATACCTGAGATCTTTTGAACAGTACACTACTGACTTGATTTTAAACTATAATTTTGACTTTTCAGATCATATAGATGTACACGGTCTTATAGGTGTAGGCTCTAAAAACACTCGTATCAATTCCACTTCACTTTCTACTAATGGTGGTTTGATCCTTCCCGGTATATACTCTCTTGATAACTCCGCAAGCTTGTTACAAGCACCACCGGAGTATGATCCTGAAATCATGAAATACGGAGCCTATGCTCAGGCATCTTTTAGTTTTTACAAAAGATTTTTCTTAGAAGGTTCTATAAGAGTAGATCAGTCATCCACATTGCCATTGGAAGATAACACCTATGCTTATCCATCCGGATCATTGAGTTATATCTTTAGCGAAGATCTTGACGCAGATTGGTTAAATCTCGGAAAAATAAGAGCCAGTTATGCAGAAGTTGCCAATGACACTGACCCATATAGAGTGTACAACACGTTTAGCGCAGGAACGGTCTTTGATACTGCTCCTATGTATTACATCAACAATGTATCTAACAACCCTCTTTTAAAACCTGAAAAAACTACTGAGTTAGAATTTGGTTTGGAATTAGGTTTATTTGCTAAAAGACTTGGATTAGATTTTTCTTATTATGATAGAGAAACCATTGATTTGATTACTCCTGTTCAGGTATCCTCCAGTACCGGTTATACCAGAGCATGGGCTAATGCCGGTGTCATCTCCAATAAAGGTGTGGAACTTGCACTAAACACAGTACCTGTAAAAACGGATAATTTCACATGGAATTTGAACTTAAACTGGGCAAAAAACAACAATGAAGTCGTATCGCTTTATGGCGATTCAAAAAACATGTTGATATATTCTGCGTGGAACGCAGCCATGAATGCCACAATAGGGCAACCGTATGGAAGTATTACCGGCTATGATTTTGTATATGACAATGAAGGGAATAAAGTCATAGGTTCTGATGGTAAATACCTCAAGGACTTGTCTGACAGTTCAAAAGTTATTGGTAATATTCAACCGGATTGGTTGGGTGGTGTGTACAACAGCTTTAAGTACAAGAACTTCAACCTCGGTTTCTTGATAGACATCCAACAAGGCGGTGACATCTACAATGTTGATATGGCCTTTGGTAATGCTACAGGACTTTATGCGGAAACAGCAGGCTTAAACTCTCAGGGTAATCCTATACGTGACCCTGTCATTGATGGCGGAGGTGTCCTCCTTGACGGTGTTACAGGAACTGTAACTTACAATGAGAATGACGAGGAGAACCCATACACGGTAGAAAATACTGCACCAAATGACATCTGGGCATTTGCAGGCAACTATGCACAACCATTTGGATTTTATGGTGGTTCAGTAGATAATGGTGACAATAAGGCTCCGGACGCACTATTTGTTTATGATGCATCTTATGTCAAATTACGTGAATTATCTATGGGTTATACTTTCCCCAAAAAGCTTATTAAAAACACTTCTTTAAAGGGAGCAAGTATAGGAGTGTATGGAAGAAACCTATGGATTATTCATAAAAATCTTCCTTATGGGGATCCTGAGTACAGTGCTAGTGCCGGTAATTATCAGGGTATTCAAAATGGCGCACTACCAAGTGTAAAAGAATACGGATTTAATGTTAAATTACAATTTTAAATAAAAACTATTAGTAATGAAAAAAATAATCATTTTAAGTTTAGTATTTATAGTCAGTCTTATATCTTGTAAAGATTTGGACGACTTAAATAAAGATCATAAAAAACCAACTGAGGTACCGCCTGAGTATCTTTTTACATATGGTTTAGAAAGTATAGCCAGACAAATGGCTAATGGCAGCTACAACTACAATGTAGATAGATTCTGGGCTAATTATCTGACACAGACCACTTACATCCAAGAATGTAATTATGACCCCATCAACAGAGATATTGGTGGAACAATATGGGCAGTTATGTATGCAAACTCGCTTATAGAATTGAAAGCTGCAAAAGAAATTATTGATGAACAACCGGCGGCAGGTGTTTTGGCTATACAGAAAAAGAACAAAATGGCTCAAATTAGCATTTTAGAAGTCTATGCTTATCAATATTTGGTTGACAATTTTGGAAATGTTCCTTTTTCTGAAGCCTTAGATCCGGGAAACACAACTCCTGCTTACGATGATGCTGCAACCATCTATGCAACCATCACGGCTAATCTCATTGATGCTCTAAACTCAATGGACACTAGTGAAGACGGTTTTGACGGAGTTAATGACAAACTCTACAATGGGGATATCTCTAAATGGAAAAAATTTGGGGCTTCGTTACTCCTTCAGTTGGGAATGCGTATTGCTGAATACAATCCTTCAGATGCCTCAAGCCATGTGTCAGCTGCGGTTAATTTTGGAGTATTTGACTCCAATGATGACAACGCAAGCTTTGGATTCTTGGCAACAGATCCTTATACCAGCCCTGTTTATGATTACTTTGTAACACAATCCAGAGCATCTGACTTTATTGCTACAAGTTTCTTTGTAAATATGTTAGAGGATTATAATGATCCCAGAATAGTAAAATATTATGATGACAATTTAGGTGCTGACACTTATTTAGGTGGTTTGTATGGTGCTTCAGGAAATAATTATAATGACTACAGTCATTTGTCCACAGACATCTACGAAGATCCTACTTACCCCAGTATTCTTTTGGACTATTCAACCGTTTGTTTCTATATGGCAGAAGCCATTGAAAGAGGTTTTACGGGTGGAGATGCTGAAGCAGAATATCTTGCTGGAATAAAAGCTTCTTTTGATTTCTGGGGTATTCCGGATGCTGACTACGACACTTATGTAGCTCAGGGTGATGTTGCCTATAGTTCCGCAAACTATATCGACAAAATAGGTATGCAAAAATACATGGCTTTGTTTAACCAAGGTCATCAAGCTTGGACTGAAGCCAGAAGACTCGGCGTTCCTACCTTACAGATTGCTGATGAAACCGGTACACCTAATCCAAACAGAATGCTCTATCCCAATGATGAAGATTTGCTGAATGAAGTAAACTATGACGCAGCTTCTGCTGCTATAGGCGGTGATTTACTAAGCACTCGTATTTTCTGGGATGTTAACTAAATTGAATAATTAAACAACTTTTAAAAACTGCCTCTTAATTGAGGCAGTTTTTTTATGACTCAAAGTCCTAATAAATATCAGAAAAACAAATACACTTAATAAAAACTTTAAACATCAACGGAAAAATTATAAGCACCAACGTGGACTTACTATTGACCTAAAAATACAGAAACAATGTTGTAATGACGAATCTTATTTAATTATAGTCGATTATAGAAACACCTTACCACCACTGCATCAAAGATCTTTTTTACTTCACCTCTTTTTTAACATGATTTATTGCTTAATATTATTACATTTACGACCTAAAAAACCAAACCCCTTTAATAAAACCTATACTATTAAAATCACTAAAAACACATGAAGAAAACAATCTTATTATCAGGTATAGGATTGATAATCCTATCTTTTATTCTTTACAAAGTTTACAACTCAACTTCTTACGATAAGATCAGAGCACAACACACGGCCTATCTCGACAACAGTCCGTATAAGGAAACGCTGACTATGTCAAAGAAAGAGCGTAAAGCTCATGGCATTCCTCCCAATAAATACTTTGAAAGGGAATGGGAGCTAACCATCAATCCTTATACCGGCAGGCCTACACCTGAAAACCTTACTAAAATCTATACTGAGTTAAAAAAAGGCACTTACAAAAGCTTACCCGGAGACTACAACAACCATTGGACAGAAAGAGGCCCTAATAATGTAGGCGGACGTGTAAAAGCAGTATTATTTGACCCCAACGACCCTAATCACGAAACTGTATTTGCCGGTGGTGTCAGTGGTGGTTTGTGGAAAAATACAAATATCTCCAACTTTAATTCACAATGGGAATTAATAGAATCCACTGCCGATCTCAATGTTACAAGCATCACTGTTGATCCCAATAACTCACAAATATTCTATATAGGTACGGGCGAATCTTACACCTTTGGGAATGCCTTAGGTAATGGATTATGGAAATCTGAAGATGGTGGTAATACATGGTCAAAAACCTTTGGAGATAACGCTGTAGAAGCTGAATTCCAAACAGACGCCTTGCTTACAGTTAACAGCCCGGCATCCATTGCTGATGATTATATTGCTCTTTCAGCTGCTTTTGGCCCTGATCTAACGACACTATCAGGTGATTTAGTTCAGGCTAATCCCGAAGAAGCATGTGAGGCATTGACTAATCCGGCAGACATCAATGGTAAAATTGCTGTTATTAAAAGGGGTAATTGTCAGTTTGTTCAAAAAGTGAAATTTGCACAGGAAGCCGGTGCTATCGCGGTTATTATGATTAACAACGCCTATGGCTATCCTATTGTCATGAGCGGTAGTGATGACACGATAACTATACCTTCTGTAATGATTTCAATGGAAGATGGTGATAAAATTCTGAATGCTATGACTTCAGAAACTGTCAATATTACTGTTACACCCCACGAACCTTTAGAACCAAACATTTTCCTTATCCCCGGAAAATCTCAAATCAATGACGTTATTGCTGTCAATAACAATGGTAATACAGAAATCTATACAGCTGTAGGGGACTCTCAATATGCTGAAACATCTGCCCCTACTATTGTAGGTACTGATGCTGTTGGTGTCTATAAATCTACCGATACCGGGGCAACATGGGAAAAACTCAGTATACCCACTGTTGGTTCTGGTGATACACTTATTCCTAATGATTTAGAATATACGACCAACAACACTATATGGTTATCTAGTACATACAGCCCGCTTAACGGCAAAGGTGGTGGTGCTATTTTGAGTTGTACTGACGGCGAGAACTTTGTATTAAAACATAGTGTAGCCAATGGCGGTAGAACTGAAATAACGACATCTCATCAAAACCCTAACAGAATATATGTCGCCTGTTCTGTCAATAATAGTTCTACACCCATAAAACTTCTTAGAACAGATGATGCTTTTGACAGTGTTGTAAATCTTAGTTTACCAGTTGACACCAGTGGTATTCCTGACAATGACTTCACTAATGGTCAAAGCTGGTATGACCTCACCATAGAAGTGGATATAAACAATGACGACACAGTTTTTGTAGGAGGTATAGGATGGTTTAAATCAACCAATTCAGGTAATTCATGGACACAAATAGCCACCGGTTATACCGGAGGTTCCGGCAGTTTAATACATCCTGATCAACACGGTATAAACCTTGCTACATCAAACAAAGTAGTTGCCGGAAATGATGGTGGTGTTGTATTCTCAAATAATGCGGGTGCAAATTTCTCTCATCGCATAAAAAACCTAAATATTACTCAATTCTACAATATAGGTGTTGCACCTACCAGTGCTTTTAGCGGTGAATACATCATTGGTGGAACACAAGACAATGGTACTCAATTGTTTTCTAATGCCGTAGCCGGTTTAAACGGCTCATTAATGGCGCTAGGAGGCGATGGAGCCTTTTCTGCTTTTGATCAAGACGGTAGTGACAGATATTATATCGCTAATTATGTGTACAATAACTCTATAGTCCTTTATAATTATGAGTTCGGCAATTCATTCTATGTCAATACTGAAAATGGAGTTAATGGTGATTTTATCAATCAAGCAACACTGGATTCAAACTTAAACATCTTGTACACCAATTACTCTTCAGGTAATAACTACAAGATAAGAAGATATACCATTAATTCACTTACAGGCAACGGTATTGTTATCAAAGGGATGTTGCAAGATGCCCTTTTAAACAGTAAGCCCACGGCTTTAAAGGTATCGCCATACACAACTAACAGTTCCAGACTTTTTGTTGGTTTGCAAAACGGAAGGCTTTTAAAAATTGACAATGCTAACACAACACCTACTTGGACAGTTATCTCTCCTGACGCTATGATAGGTAGTATTTCTGATATTGAATTTGGAAGTAATGAAAATGAAATCTTTGTAACCATTCATAATTATGGCGTTAATAGTATATGGTTTACTGCAGACGGTGGAAATAACTGGGCGCAAAAAGAAGGAAATCTTCCGGATCTACCGGTCAAATGTATTTTACAAAACCCATTGAAAACCGATCAAGTAATTATAGGTACAGATTTAGGGACCTGGTGGACCGAAGACTTTTCATCTGAAAGCCCTACATGGTATCACGACTCTTATGGCATGGGTTATATTAAAGTCACTGACATGGTCATGCGTGACGATTACAAGGTTTATGCTGCGACATATGGGCGAGGCATCTTCTCCGGAAAATTTACAACTGCCAATGGCACCAGTGGTTTGGAGGATGACATCTTAAAATCTGCTTCCAAAGTGTACCCTAACCCTGTCAATCATACATTACACATGAGCTTCGAAGATCAACAATTACACCAACCACAAATTGCGGTATATGATCTTAATGGACGATTAATCCTTCAACAGTCTTCCAAAGAAGTGTTGTCAACGTTAGATTTGGATGTCCAGACTTTAGCGCCGGGTAATTATCTTATTAAAGTGACTGCACAAGGTAAAGTTTATACCAATAAATTTATCAAACAATATACCATTATAAAAAATCCGACCTGATTTGATATCAAGTCGGATTTTCAATTAATCGTTTAAATAGAAAGACCTCATAGCACATAACTATGAGGTCTTATTATTAATTAAAAACAGTTTATTTTACAATTATTTTTCGTATTGTAACAGCCTTATTATTATCTCTTTGTATTTCAACAAAATACACACCATTATTTAAGTTTTGTATAGTCATTTGAGCTTGTTTGCTTAGGATTGTTTGCTGTTTTATTATGCTTCCATTGACATCATAAATAGCAATTGTTATTTTTGAAAAAGCTATGTCTTTAAAATCAAAGTAGATTATTTCGGAAGCCGGATTTGGATATATAACTACTGATTTAGAAAGCTCGGTATCAACACCCATAGTAGGTGTATTGGGTACACCTTGATCGGCAAATTGTAAGGTCTCTATACTGATTAACGTATCTGTTCCATCTCTATCTGTTGTATTGTCCTGAACAGTAACTGTATCAGCATTTGTCGTTATCGTATACTCCGCATAGTTACCTGAAAAAACGGCAATATCTGTTCCGGCTTTTCCATCTAATGTATCGTTCCCTTTACCACCTTGTAACGTATTATTTGCCGTATTTCCATTTAAAATATTATCTAAATCATTTCCTTTAATCCCTGATGTATTAGTACCGGTTAATGTTAAATGCTGTAAATATTGTGATTTATAAGTATAAGGCAATGCTGTATTTCTATTCATATCAAAAACACCTGTAAAGGTTGGGTCTATATCAAAATTAATATTGATATATGGTGAAAAGTACTTTGGCATTAAGGCATAACCCATCGGATCTTCTGTTTGAATTTCTTCACGGGTTTTAGCAATATATTCTCCCCACATGCCAACACCTTCTTGTTCAGTCCAGGGTTCCCATAAACCATAGTAACTATCTACTACTGCCGCTAAATATTCTTGAGACAAACTGTTTTCTTGGGCTAACTCATTATACCACTGCGGATCACTGGATGCCGTCAACGGCCAAATTGCAAAATTATTATCGGCATTGTCCTGAGCTGCTCTAATTTCTGCTTGATAAGCAGGTAATGCACCTATTGGACTAGGTGTTCCATTGGTATCCACACCAATACCATAGTCGTGCATTAAATGTAAAATTTCTTCAAATGAAGCATCACGATGTTCGTAATTATTGTTAATATACCATGCATGTCCTTCTACTGCCATTTCATTTTGATACAGTGGTTGCGCATTAATATTTGGAGGTGTAGCAGTACCATCACTACCATTTAAAAGCATTAACATTGCTCCATTTGTTCCCATAGCATTTACGACTGCTGTTTTATCAGCACCATACTGTGAGTCCGGAACATTAGTTAAATAGAACTGTAATATATTTCTTGCACGAACTATTTGTGCATCGGTGATCAAGTTTTGCGCCATGATATGTATAGCTTTTCCATTTGGCGCTTGAATTTTTGTATATTTAACGAAAGAAGCATAGGCGCCTTGTGTATAAGGCATTGCTATTACACCATTTGGCGAGCCGCTTATGTCATAATTATCTTGTAATTGTGCATTTGAGATTTGATAAATAAAAAGAATAAAAATTATTGCAAAAAGATTTTTCATACCTATAGGTTTAAAGGATTTATTATCTAATGTTTGTTTGAGATTAATTAAACGCAAAAATATATTTATAGACACCGGTAGAAAAAATAAATAAGTCCGAAGAACTTTTCTTCGGACTTATTTAGTCATGGTTAATCTTGTGTTTTTAACTAGGCCTTCTTCGTATTTATATTATTATAAAAATTTGATTTTAAGCAACTAACATTTTTTGTTATTAATCCATTTGCTGATTACGCCAAAACAATAAATATTATAACTTAGTCATGACCTCAAAACACAACAGTTCTACATTTTTTGATCAATCCTGATTATTATCTGTTAATCTCATTAGTTTAATCATGGTGGTAAGGCTCGTTCCTGATGATGGTAAATGCCCTGTATATTTGTTCTACAAAAAACAAACGTACCATCTGGTGAGAGAAAGTCATTTTGGATAAGCTTATCCGGGCTTGCGACTTTTGATACACTTCTTCAGAAAACCCATAAGGGCCACCTATAACAAACACCAATTGTTTTAACCCTGAAAGCATCTTTTTAGACAAAAACTCAGAGAACTGCTTAGACGTATATTGCTTGCCTTTTTCATCCAATAACACCACGAAGTCACCGGGACTTATTGATTTTAAAATCAACGCACCTTCAGCATTTTTTTGTTGGTCTTGACGTAATGACTTGCGGTTTTTAATATCAGGGACAACGACAAATTCTGTTTTGATATAAAATTTTAAACGCTTCAGATAATCCTGAATAAGTTGATCAAGGGCTTTATGATCAGTCTTCCCTATACTGATGATTTTGATGGTCACAATGATGTTGTTTTAAAGGGTAAAAATAAAGTTTTATTTTTAGTATTTTTGGGGTTAATAAATAGTCGCTTCAACTAAAGTTCAGTGACCTTTCTATAGACAAGCAAATGGGCAAAACATTCGACTATCTATACACTGTCAAAGCTTCAGACCTTGACCATCTTAACCACGTGAATAATGTGGTGTATGTACAATGGGTTCAGGATGCAGCCGAAAAACATTGGCTCACTTTAACTAATGAACACAATGTCTCTGATTATGTTTGGGTAGTTATACGCCATGAAATAGACTATTTACGTCAGGCATTTCTGGGTGACGAACTGGCTATCAAAACATGGGTAGGTCAAACTGAAGGCTCAAATTCCATAAGACATGTAGAGGTTTATAAAAACAACAAAATTGTTTGCAGAGCCCAAACCCATTGGCGATTATTATCAGCTAAAACCTTTAAACCGGTACATATTCCCCCCGAGATATTGAACTTGTTTAACTAACATATATTTATTGACAGTATGACGGCAAAATTTATCAAACTCTATGACGAAAACCCTAACCCCAAACAAATTGCAATCATAAAAGAAGTTTTACAAAATGGCGGATTGATTATTTTCCCTACTGATACGGTTTACGGTATTGGTTGTGATCTGAACAGTCCCAAAGGCTTAAAAAGCCTGGCACAACTCAAAGGCGTTAAAATAGACAAAGCCAATTTCTCGTTTATCACAGACTCGTTGAGTAACCTCTCTGAATATGTGAGCGCCTTAAACACACCGGTATTTAAACTGTTAAAACGCACTTTACCGGGTCCCTACACCTATATTCTCAACGGTTCATCAAAACTACCAAAGCCGTTTAAAAACAAACGCACCGTAGGTATCCGCATTCCGGACAATAACATCGTCCGGGCAATTGTCAAAGCTCTGGGTAATCCACTGGCAGTTTCTTCACTGAAGGACAGCGACGAAATTGTAGAATACAGTACAGATCCCGAACTGATTTTTGAGAATTGGCAACACAAAGTGGCCGTGGTTATTGACGGTGGTTATGGGGGCTTAGTGCCTTCTACCGTGATTGATTGTATCCAAGGTGAACCGGTTCTAGTCAGACAAGGAAAAGGTGAGGTTTAGACCTACAGTGTCAACGACCCGACCAAAATCCATTAACGACTTTTTATCAATTCGATATCAGCCTTACCGACAAGCGCCGTAAAGGTGCCGTAGTTAATCAGTAGTTTTTTCTTTTCTATCTTTTCTACAGTGCCTTGTGCCCAACCGTCTTTTACACGGACTATATCCCCTACTTTATAGTCATAATTGGCAATTGCTTGGGCTTGCGCCTTAGCTTCTTGTTGTTTTTTGACACTGATAACCTTGGTTTTCTTCTTGACCTCCTGCTCTACTTTCTTTAAGGCTTCCTGTTCTTTTTTAATGACCGCTTGTTCTTTTTTCTTAGCGGCTTTAGTGAGTTTTTTAGGCGGATGTTTTTTGGTGTACTTTATCTTTTCCTGCTGGACAAATTTATTAAAATCAGCATTGAGCTGTTTTTTATTGTTAGTTTGAAAATAACGATTTAACCAGCCATTGAACGCACGTCCCAGTTGCAACATTTTGTTGTTATAATCATACAATTGTTGGAATTGCTCCAATTTGTCCTGTATTTTTTGTTGCTTATCCTCTAATTCCTGTGCCTGTTCCTGAGCCTTGTCTTTTTCTTTGGCAACTTGTGCCGTATGTTGACGCAGCTTATGACGTTCCGTCTGCAATTTAGAAATCGTCTTATCCAACCGTACCTTACTGGACGATATTTTCTTCTTGGCTTTGTTAATCAGGTGGTAGGGGATACCCATTTTTTGAGCTACTTCAAAAGTAAATGAACTGCCGGCTTCCCCGGTCACCAACTCATACAATGGCTGTAAACTGCGTTTATCAAACTGCATATTGGCATTGACTGCATAATCCAACTGATCGGCTAATGCCTTGATATTGGTGTAATGCGTTGTAATCACGCCAAAAGAACCCTTGTCGTAAAACGCTTCTAAAAAGACTTCTGCCAGTGCCCCACCGAGCTCCGGATCACTACCCGTGCCAAATTCATCAATGAGAAACAAGGTATTGGCATTGCATTTCCGGATAAACAAACGCATGGTCTTTAGACGGTAACTGTAAGTACTCAACTGGTTTTCGATAGACTGGTTATCACCAATATCAGTTAGAATAGTATCAAAAAAGGACATTTGAGACTTTTCACTCACCGGAATCAACATTCCCGATTGCAACATGACTTGTAGCAATCCGATAGTTTTCAGGGTCAGACTTTTTCCGCCGGCATTGGGTCCTGAAATCACTATAATTTGCTGTTGCTCATTGAGTTTTAAAGACTGAGGAATGGTTTTAATATTCTTTTGCCGGTTGTGTACCAATAACAACGGATGGTAAGCCTCTACCAAATCAATCATTTTTTCCGGTGTGATTTTGGGTAAGACGGCTTCGATATCTTTAGCGTATAAAGCTTTAGACCTCAATACATCTAAATCAGCCAGATAATCCTGGTACAGCGCCAACACATCCTGATACAATCTCAACTCGTCGGTAATGGCTTTTAAAATACGTACGACTTCATCGCGTTCCTGAATACGCAGAAGTTGTAAATCCTGATCTAATAATTGGGTAGATTCGGGTAAAATATAGACAATACTACCGGTTTTTGAGGTTGCCAATACCGCCCCTTTGACTTTTCTTCTGTTTTTGGCAATAACTGCCAACACACGTCTGCCATCTACCACAGATTCTTTGATGTCGTCCAACAAATCAGCCTTTAAGGCTGCTTGCATAGCTTTTGAAAAGCTGGAAGCCAATTGACTTTCGGTCGATTGAATGTTTCTTCTGGTTTCTTTTAGTAACGTACTGGCATCATCCATCACCTGACCATAAGGATCTATTTTAGCCTCAATCAACGCTTGAATTTCAGGATGCAAAGGTAACATCTGAGCCGTTTCATACATCAAAGGGTAGATCAGCTTAAAAGTCTTAAAAAAACCATGCAACAGCAAAACCGTC
>PDQD01000030.1 GCA_002747695.1 Flavobacteriia bacterium | reverse complement strand
CTTAAGGCGCTTATGCCAATAAACCGAAAATATGAAGGGATTAGCGCTAGACAGCGCTGATCCCAAAATGGGGAACCTACCTTTAAAAATCCCAATGCTAACGCATTTTTAGATTTTTTTTGTTTAAGGCGCTTATGCAAGTAAACTTGCATAAGCGCCTTAAACAAAAAAAATCCCACAGCTTTGCTGTAGGATTTTTAAAGGCGGAGGAAGAGGGATTCGAACCCCCGGTACCTCGCGGTACAACGGTTTTCAAGACCGCCGCATTCGACCACTCTGCCATTCCTCCAAAAAATGGAGTGCAAATATACAACCAATTAATTTAATTTAAAAAATAAAAAATGAAATTTTATTCAATTTCTTCATAATCAATATATTCTCCTTCTTGTTTTTCAGGCTTAGAGGACTGTCCCGGCCTTTTATCTATAACCGTTTCCCCTATTTTACTGTCATCATGAGCCATTCCTTGAGATTGTCTGTATTTTTTTTCCATGTTTTGCATACCCTTTTTAACCAAAAACGGCATCAGCAATTTCATGATAAGCTTGAATAAATAATAAAAAACAAGAAAATATAATATCAGTTTAAGTAAACCCATATATTATAAATATGATTAAATTTTTAACTCTGTAAAAGTAACTATTCTCCCCCAATTATTTCTTAAAAAAATATTATTATTGCCATATGCCAACCTGACGGTAGTATAAAATAGCTGAAAAGCTAACGATGACTTTCAATTAAATCCGGTTACCAAAAAATAATGTTTACCGGACAGTTAATGATCATGACCTATCATAACAAAGTTTTTGTATCTTTAACGTGTAACAAAAGTCTCATTTTTTTGATAAAAGTCTCAATAATTTTGCACCTGTGTTTTAAATACTCATGATTCTAAAAAAAATTTTTCTGTTTTACAAAGAGGGATTTCAAAACATGTCAAAGACAAGTCGAAATCTGTGGATTATTATCCTCATAAAACTCTTTATCATGTTTGCCATTCTCAAAGTGTTCTTTTTTAAGAACTATCTGAATGAAAACTTTAAAACTCAAGAAGAAAAAATAGAACATGTCTCTGAAGAATTAACTAAAATCCCTAAATAACACACATGCAAATACTTGTTCTGGGCGGTGGTTTTGCCGGCGTAGAAGCCGCTATAAAATTGAGAAAATATGGTTATGACGTCACCCTGATATCCGACAGGGATTATATGTTTATCTATCCCGTTTCAATATGGATACCCGTAGGTAAACGTTCTTTTGAACATACCCAACTCAAACTTTCTGATGTTGCTGCCGTACATGGTTTTAAAGTCATCATAGACAAGGTGACAAACATAGAAGCCCAAAACAAAACGGTGGTATTAAGTCAACAAACCCTAAATTTTGACTATCTGTTTATTGCTCTCGGCATGGGTAAAGTCAAAACTAAAGGCTTGGAAAACACCCATTCTATCTGCGGTAAACCGGAAGAGTCTCTGGTCATCAAAGAACAATTAGAAAACCTTATAGCCAAAGGCGGTGGTCATATTACTGTTGGTTTTGGGGGCAATCCCGCTGACCCCACAGCAACGACCGTAAGAGGAGGACCGGCTTTTGAATTATTGTTTAACATCAGTGTTTATCTCAAGCAAAAAGGCTTAAAAGACAAATTCAAATTGACCTTTTTTGCACCGATGGCAGAACCCGGGAAACGTATGGGGGAGAAAGCTTACCAAAAAATGGGTGGTTTCTTTAAACGCTATGGCGTAGAAACCCATTTTGGTAAAAAAATAAAAGCGTTCACCTCAGATTCCATCGTTTTTGCGGATGACAGCAACTTAAAATCAGATTTGACACTGTTTATCTCAGGTGGTGACGGACTTCAACTCATCAAAGATTCTGATTTACCGCTCAACGAAACCGGCTTTATAAAAATAGACCAAACCTGCCAGGTAGAAAACTACCCCAACATCTATGCAATAGGTGATGTGGCAGCTTTAAAGGCTTTACCATGGGCTGCTAAACAAGGACATGTCGCTGAAGTCATGGCCGATGTGAGTGTTACCAATTTCCACAATACCCTAACCGGCAAACCTGAACGTAAAAGCTATTGGGATCACCTCAATATCATATGCGTTATGGATAGTGGTGACGGTGCTGCTTTCGTTTACCGTACAGAAAAAAAAGAATTCATGTTACCAATGCCCATCGTGGGTCATTGGCTAAAAAAAGCCTGGGGTTGGTACTACAAAAACACCAAAATGAAACGTATGTTTAGAATTCCTGGTATGTAACCGGTATTACACAAAACACACCAAAACATTAAAACAGTTGATTTTTCAATCATTTGTAATAAATACTTTATTTGACATATATTTCTAAAACTGATATTTGTCTTGTTTATTTAAAGGAAGTCCTTTTAATTTTGTTCCCTATGACTTTTGGTCAATCAAATCAGACAGCTGACTAATTTTCATATCGTTACATCATTAATCAGATATCTTTATTTTTATGGAATTTATTGATTGGAGTCTCGTCAATTGGTCCAGAGCCCAGTTTGCACTGACAGCTATATACCACTGGCTATTTGTACCGCTTACACTGGGAATAACATTTATCATTGCCTTTATGGAAACGATATATGTTAAAACCCAGGATCCTAAATGGAAATCTATTACAAAATTCTGGATGGCCGTATTTGGGGTTAATTTTGCTATAGGTGTGGCTACCGGTATTATTCTCGAATTTGAATTTGGCACCAACTGGTCTAACTATTCATGGTTTGTCGGTGATATTTTCGGTGCCCCGCTCGCCATAGAAGGAATCATGGCATTCTTTATGGAATCGACCTTTATTGCCATCATGTTTTTTGGCTGGAATAAGGTGAGCCAGAGGGTACACTTATTATCCACCTGGTTGGTCGCTATTGGCTCAAACCTGTCTGCCTTGTGGATATTAGTGGCTAACGGCTGGATGCAAAATCCTATCGGGATGCGCTTCAATCCCGACACCATGCGCAATGAGATGATGAATTTCTGGGAAGTGTTATTTAATCCTGTAGCAGCCAATAAATTTGTGCATACCATTACATCCTCATACATTGTTGCTGCCGTTTTTGTGGTAGGTATAAGCTCCTGGTATTTATTGAAAAACAGAGAAATCATTCTTGCCAAACGCTCTATCATCATCGCTTCAGTTTTTGGGTTAGCAGCCACTTTCGCCACTTTTTTAACCGGTGATGAATCAGCGCGTGTAGTAGCCAAATATCAACCTATGAAACTCGCGGCTATGGAAGGCCTTTACAAAGGACAACAAAATGCTCCTTTAGTCGCCATAGGTCTTTTTGGCAACACCAGTAATGACCCGCATAGAATAGAAGAATTCGCCATTGATATTCAAATTCCTAACGCCCTGTCTTATCTGGCATTCCTCGACCCTAACGCCTTTGTACCGGGCATCAGCGATCTGGTACACGGCAATCCTGAACGTGGTATTATATCTTATGACGAAAGGGTCAAACTGGGTAAACGTTCAATAGACGGCCTGGCTGCATATAAAAAAGCTAAAAAAGCAGGTGATGAAGTGGAAGCCGCCAAACAACTCAAAATATTTGAAGATAACTTTGAACATTTCGGGTATGGTTATTATTTTGGTAAAGACCCGCATTTGATGGTGCCCAACATCAAAATCAGTTTTTACTCATTCCATATCATGGTTATTTTGGGTGGTCATTTCTTGTTGCTATTTATCTTACTGGTTTATTTTATGTACAAGAACAAATTAGCCAAAATGCGTTGGCTGCTATGGACAGCTGTCTATACCATGCCTTTGGCCTATATAGCTTCAGAAGCCGGATGGGTCGTTGCCGAAGTGGGCCGACAACCCTGGGTTATTCAAGACCTGATGCCCAGTCTGGCTGCGGTATCAAAAATTGACACCTATACTGTACAAATCACCTTCTTTTTATTCCTGATCATTTTTACAGTATTATTGATTGCAGATATAGGTATTATTCGCAACAAGATTAAAAAAGGCGGTATCCATTAAAAAACACAACACCATGTTCGAACAATTATCATTTTTACAATTACAACAGTATTGGTGGGCAATTGTCTCACTATTGGGAGCCCTTTTGGTCTTTTTGCTTTTTGTACAAGGGGGGCAAACCATGATTTATGGTCTTGGCAAAACAGAAAACGAACGTAAAGTCATCATCAATGCTTTAGGACGAAAATGGGAATATACATTCACCACTTTAGTCACCTTTGGCGGGGCATTTTTTGCTTCATTTCCCCTATTCTACTCTACAAGTTTTGGTGGAGCCTATTGGGTATGGATGGCTATTCTTTTTGCCTTTGTCATCCAAGCTGTATCTTACGAATACCGGACAAAATTGGGTAATTTCCTCGGTAAAAGAACATTTGAGACTTTTCTATGGCTAAACGGATTATTTGGCACCGTACTTCTGGGAACTGCGGTATCTACATTTTTTACGGGCTCTAAGTTCTCCGTCAATAAAATGAATCTGCTGGATCTTGAAAGTCCGGGCATGCCTATTATTTCTGCCTGGGAGACCCCGTTTCACGGATTGGAAGCGCTTTGGACGACAGAAAATTTAGCTTTCTTACAGAATATAACACTGGGATTAGCGGTATTCTTTTTAGCCCGTTCTCTTGCCTTACAGTATTTTATCAAGAGTATTGATCAGGAAGAAATCGTCAACAGAAGCCGTATGAAATTAAAAGCCAACGCTCTGTTCTTTTTGATCTTCTTCTTGTTTTGGTTGATCAGACTGCTGTTGATCGAAGGTTTTGCAGTTAACCCTGAAACCAAAGAAGTCTTTATGGAGCCTTATAAATACTTACACAACCTGATTGAAATGCCCGTAGTATTTGTAATCATGCTCGCCGGTTTAGTCTTAGTTTTATGGGGCTTGTACAGTAGTAACAGCAGATATTCGGATAATGGCATTTGGTTTACGGGCATTGGTACGGTACTGACTGTTTTGGCACTATTTTTTATCGCCGGCTACAACAATACCTCGTTCTATCCCTCTACCTTTGATTTGCAACATTCATTGACTATAGAAAACGCATCATCCAGCAAATTCACATTGACTACCATGAGCTATGCCTCACTAATGGTGCCATTTGTACTGGCTTATATCATCTATGCATGGCGTAAAATGGATGCGTCTAAAATCTCTGAAAAAGAAATGATTGAAGATGATCATGCGTACTAATCGTTATAAAACATCAAACCATGTACACCAAAGAAATATTAACATATCTGGGTTGGCCTTTCTTAATTATCGTAAGTTACCTCTTAGCCCGATGGGCTGTTAAAATTTACGAGAAGAAATATCCGTATTCTGAAGAAGAACAGTCTGAAAATTAACACCGGAAGGTTGTTAGTTGTATCGTTCGACAAACACTGAAGCCCCATGGTTTTTAGTGCTTTCCTACAATGAGTGCCGGATCAAACCATTGGATGTTACAGATTATCCAAACTATAAAAAGCACCTTTATTTTCTTTCATGGTCATAGATTGCTTGACAATCAAATAGGCGATGGCATTGAGGTTACGCAATTCTACGATTTGCGGTGATAATTCCACTTTTTTATAGAGCCTCTCTGTGTTTTGGTAGATATAATTCAAGTGTTGAAAAGCGTGTTGTAAACGTTCATCATTCCTTACTATCCCTACCAAATCACTCATAATATGCTGAATGGTTTTACGGTTATGTGTAATCAGAATCAACTCATCGGGTTTGGTTGTGCCACTGGAATCCCACTCTGGAATAACGGGTAATTCACGTTCTGTATACCGGGGATGATCAATGATATGCTCTACTATTTTATCGGCAAAAACCAAGGCTTCAAGCAATGAATTAGACGCAAGTCTGTTGGCTCCGTGAAGACCGGAGGAACTCACCTCCCCATTGGCATATAAATACTGTATATTGGTCTGTCCGTGTTCATTAATCGCCACACCACCCATAAGGTAATGCATGGCCGGCACTACCGGAATCCAATCTTTTCTCACATCAATACCCAGACTTTGACACTTCTCTACAATATTGGGAAAATGATGTACAAACGCCTCGTAATCCAAATGGGTACAATCCAGATACACACAGGATTCACCGGATTTATTCAATTCCATATTAATAGCCCTTGAGACTATATCACGTGAGGCTAACTCTGCCCGTTCATCTACATCCAACATAAAACGCTCTCCCTGACTATTCCTTAAATAAGCACCATCACCCCTGACCGCTTCTGTGATAAGAAATGCCGGACTTTTACCCGGTTCGTACAATGAGGTTGGATGGAACTGCACGTATTGCATATCCCTGACCTCAGCTTTTGCCCGGTAAGCCATAGCTATACCATCACCGGTGGCAATCACAGGATTGGTCGTGGACGCATACACCTGACCGGCTCCTCCGGTAGCCAAAATAGTAATTTTAGCCGCATAAGTATCAATCTCCTGCGTATGTTCATTCATTATATAAGCCCCAAAACAGCTGATCTCAGGGTCTCCAAAACGCAGGTTTTTCCCTTCGGTATGGTGTTCCGTGATAAAATCTATGGCAAAATGATGTTGTAACAATTCAATATTGGGCAATATTGTGGCTTGTTCTATCAGAGTTTTTTGAATTTCAAAACCTGTAATGTCTTTATGATGCAATATACGATTGGCCGAATGCCCTCCTTCTTTACCCAGACTGTATTCCTGAGATTTTCCTTTGAAATCAAAATCCGCTCCCCATGAGATTAATTCATGCAAACGTTCCGGTGCATCCTCTACCACCATCTGTACTACTTTTTCAATATTCTCATAATCACCGGCACGCAATGTATCAGCAATATGACTTTCAAAACTGTCCAATTTATCCCATACCACTGCAATACCTCCCTGAGCATAACGTGTATTGGATTCTTCCTTGCGGTCTTTGGTTGCCACAATTATTTTCTTATCGGGATAATGTTTGGCCAACTTAATAGCCGTAGTCAAACCTGCGACACCTGAACCAAGAATTAAAAAATCTGAATGAAAGATCATATTTGAATTAGAATTTACGATTGATGATTGTTTTTACAGCTAAAAGACACAATAAGCATGATTTATCTTGAATTTACGACTAAGAAATTTCCAGCATTCTTTCAATGGATTTGAGCGCTTTCACCCTCAATTCTTCTTCTATCTCTACGGCAGGTTGTTCATATTTCATACATAAATACAGTTTACGCATGGTATTCATTTTCATATAAAAACACTCGCTGCAATTACAAGACTTATCAGCTGCCGGTGCAGCAATCAATACTTTTTCAGGATTGTCCTGACGCATTTTATGAAGAATACCGGATTCTGTTGCAACAATAAAGGTTTTTGCCTCCGAATTCTTAACATGATTCAACAAACCTGACGTTGACCCCACATATTTAGCAACCTTTAATAAATGCCTTTGGGATTCCGGGTGAGCGATAATTTCAGCTTCCGGATACTCCGCTTTGAGTTCCAATATTCTGTCAATAGAAAAGGCTTCGTGCACCATACATGCCCCATCCCAAATCAACATCTCACGACCTGTTTTTCGCTGTAACCAATCGCCCAGATTTCTATCCGGCGCAAAAATAATTGGTTTATCCTCAGGAATAGAATTGATGATTTTTTCAGCATTAGAAGATGTACAAACAATATCTGTCAACGCCTTAATATCTGCAGAAGTATTCACATAAGACACGACTGTATGCTCAGGATGTGCATTGACAAATTTTTCAAACTCTTCTCTCGGTGCTGATTCTGCTAAAGAACAACCGGCTTTCAGATCGGGTAATACCACTTTTTTTGCAGGGTTGAGAATTTTTGCCGTTTCTGCCATAAAATGTACACCAGCAAAAACGATCATATCTGCATCAGTCTTTTCTGCTGCCTGTGCCAGGGCTAAGCTATCCCCAACAAAATCAGCGATATCCTGAATTTCAGGACGTTGGTAATAATGGGCTAAAATCACTGCGTTTTTTTCTTTACGTAAACGCTTAATCTCTGCCACATAATCAATGTCTTCTGTAGGAATGTTGAGGTAACCTACTTGTTCCAGGTTATTCTGGGCTTCTTGTAATGTCATGTTTTTTATATTTTTTCTAGATATGCAAATGTAATAATTATACGGAACTACCTTAATCAAATATCAGACCATAAATAATAACTACCTTTGCGCTTTATTATTGATTCGTATGAAACAGTTTTATTATATCAAAACCTGCAACACAAGTCTTAGAATTTTGAAGCAATTGCCACATGAACAATTTGAACTGATAGACCTCAAGACACAACCACTTACGGTAGTACAAGTGGAACATTTGAAGTCATTGGCAGGCTCTTACGAAACACTTTTCAGCCGAAGAGCTAAAAAGTATTCTGAAATGGGCTTAAAAAATCAAACCCTGACCGAAGCTGATTACAAACGCCTGCTACTGGATGAATACACTTTTCTAAAACGTCCGGTAGTGGTCATCGGTGACAAAATATTTATAGGCAGTAGTAAAAAAAACATAGAGCAATTACTACAATATATTAACGACTCAAAATAACTGATTTATGAAATGGTTTGTCAGAATTATACTGATTATTGTATTACTTACACTGGCAACAGGCTTTGTTCTGAAGGCTGTGGATCATGATAAAGCGGAGCTGGTCATAGGCATTGGCGTGCTAATCTTTGCTCTTGTATTGATGCCTTCATTCATTTACCAACGTTACAGAACCAGAAAACTGGAAGATTACTTATTGGATAAGGAAAAAATGAATCAAATTATTGAGAACCTCAAGGATAACGGGCTATAAAAATTTGGTTTCTATCAACTTATAAAATCTCACAACATACTCTTCTTTATCTGACCAGTCATAGTCCGGTAGTACGTGTGTTTCCATAAAATCCTTAGCCTCCTGCTCCTTGCTGAACGTGTTGAGTTGTGACAATACCCGATTAAAATCTTCAACACTTCCGTCAAACAAATGCTTGACAAAACCTATTCGATCATTGAGTCCGACTTGAATCTGTTTTTGGGACAGTCTATCGTTGAGTGACTTTTTGGTTGACTGACTATGATCCGCCCGTTCAAAAAGCTCAGCCGCAACATCAGCACTAATGGTATCTTTAAACTCGTCTTCAACACTTGTCGTGGGCAATTTCCCGGATTTTGATGCCAAATCCGATTCATCCAAATGCGGTGTTTCTATCTTCTCAACAGGTTTTTCTTTTTGGTATTCCTGCCGGTTTTTCATCAGTTGCTCAAAAACTTTCTGTGCGTCAGTCTTATCATCAGCAACTTTATTTTCAGGTGTATCGACCGGTGTCACCTGTGTTTTTGTCGCTGTGTCGGGTTGTTCCATATACGCTAACAGAACGCTTTGCTCATAGATTGCTTTGGCTTTATTTTTAATCTTCTGAGGATCTGCGTGAATACATAACTCAACCAATTCTGCGGCTAAATCCTGAACTGTTTTCTTCGAAATATTGTGCATAACTTATATGAATTAATCTAAATTTGGGAAGTCATTTTTTATACTTTTGTAAAAATAGAAAAATAAGATTAATGTTGTAGTAGTTTTGCATTAAATCTTTATCAGGTTAATGCTTTTTTACAATTTTTGTTAACATATGTTTTTAGAAAATACAGTCAATCATCAGGAACAATTCGGATGGATAGAAGTTATCTGCGGTTCAATGTTTTCAGGGAAAACTGAAGAACTGATCAGGCGTTTAAAACGGGCACAATTTGCCAAACAACGCGTCGAGATTTTTAAACCTCAGATTGATACCCGCTATGACGAAGAGAATGTTGTATCGCATGATGCCAATGAGATACGTTCTACACCGGTACCTTCATCTGAACAAATCAGATTGTTGACCAGCGAAGTCGATGTTGTTGGTATTGATGAAGCCCAATTTTTTGACGAAGGTATTGTCAAGGTCTGTAATGATCTTGCCAACAGAGGCATCAGGGTGATTGTTGCCGGACTGGATATGGATTTTAAAGGCAATCCTTTTGGTCCTATGCCCGCGCTTATGGCAACTGCGGAGTACGTCACCAAAGTTCATGCGGTCTGTACCAGAACAGGTAATTTAGCTCATTTCAGCTTTAGACGTTCTACAGATGACAACCTTGTGGTTCTGGGTGAAACAGATGTTTACGAACCCTTGAGCAGAGCCGCTTATTACAAAGCCATGCAATCTAAAAAAACGGCACAACCCGACAATCCAAACACTAAAATCAACGGTTAAAATCGCTGTTTCTTATCCATGAACAATCCATTTTCCACCTATTTAGAAGTCAATTTAAAATCATTGGAACACAACTACCGGTTCATACGCCGGCAATTAAAACCCAACACAAAATTACTGGCTGTAGTCAAAGCCTTTGCCTATGGTCATGAAGCTGTGGCTATTGCCCAAACATTAGAAAAAGAAAAAGTTGATTATCTGGCCGTTGCTTATGTAAGAGAAGGCGTTAACCTGCGTAAGGCCGGCATCAAAACCCCTATCCTGGTGTTACATCCGCAAAGAGATGAAGCCGGGATTTGTAAAGATTACCGGTTAGAACCTAATATTTACAGCTTCGGCATCCTGGACAATTATCTGAAAAATCTGATATCTGACCATCCGAACACCCTTTGTCCCATACATTTAAAGTTCAATACAGGTTTAAACAGACTGGGCTTTAAACCAACCGATATAAAACCCCTGACAGATATCATCAAAGCCAACACATCAATAAAAGTACAATCGGTTTTTTCACATTTGATTGCCAGCGAAGATTTATCCTTAAAAGCACTGACGAGGCAACAAATTGTCACCTACTTTGATATTGTCACTAAAATGGAAAAAGCCCTTGGCTATTCGTTCATCAAACATTTAACCAATACATCAGGCACATTAAATTATCCTGAAGCGCATTTTGATATGGTACGTTCTGGCATTGGATTGTACGGCTATGGCAATGATGACCGATGGACACAACACCTCAAACCTGTAGGGAAATTGTACAGTACAATCACTCAAATCCACGAAGTAAAATCAGGCGAATCTGTGGGGTATAATCAGGGCTATATAGCCGAACAATTGACGCGTAGTGCTACTATCCCACTGGGACACGCCGATGGCATCCCACGAGCTTGGGGTAAAGGCAAAGGGTATGTCTCAATTAACGGACAACAAGCCCCTATTTTGGGTAATGTATGTATGGATATGATTATGGTAGATGTAACACATATTAAGTGCGGGGAAGGCGATCAAGTCGTTGTTTTTGACCGCCAAAAAACGGTAGAAGACATAGCAACAAATATTGGTACTATTACCTATGAATTGTTAACAAATATTTCACAACGCGTGCCCAGAGTTGTGATTTCAAAATAAAAAGTTTATTTTTGACCAATTATTAATCATAAAAACATAATTATGCTCAAAGAATTTAAGAATTTCATTATGACCGGTAATGTTATTGAATTTGCCGTTGCGGTTATTCTGGCAGGAGCCGTAGGACTTGTAGTCAACGGTTTTGTCAATGACATTATGATGCCTATCGTAGGTCATTTCTCAGGAGGCATGGATTTTTCCAATCTAAGACTAATTCTTACCGAAGCTAAAGGCGTAGAAGGTGAAGCCGGCTACGTAGCTGAAAATGCCATCCGTTATGGTGCATGGATTAACAGTATCATCAATCTAATCATTGTAGGTCTTGTACTTTTCATGATTGTAAAAGCCTATAACAAAATGAAAAAACCTGCTGAAGCTGCACCGCCTCCAGGACCATCTGAAATTGATCTATTAAAAGACATCAAAGAATTATTGAAAAAATAATTCTTAATGGTTGAAAATTTTATTTTCCACAAACCCCGAAGGTCATGACTTTCGGGGTTTTATTTTTTAGGCACCTCTAATCCTCATCATGCATGAGTTGCTGACGGTAGAGGTACTGATAATAACCATCTGCCGTAATGAGTTCTTCATGTGTCCCTAATTGCGCAATTCTACCGTGATCCATAACAATGATTTTATCAGCGTGTTGCAAACTGGACACTCTATGACTAATGATTAAAGTTGTAGGTCGTATTTTTACGTTTTTCAAATAACTGATAATACGGGATTCCGTTTGTGTATCCAAAGCACTGAGACTATCGTCCAAAATAAGAATTTTTGGCTTTTTGAGTAATGCTCTTGCCAAAGCTAATCGTTGTTTCTGACCACCGGAAAGGGTAATCCCACGTTCACCCAGAATCGTTTGATAACCTTTACTAAACGACATAATAGTCTGATGAATAGCGGCTTTTTTACAAGCTTCAACCAATTCGTTAAACGTACAATCAGTACAACCTATACGCAAATTATTTTCAATAGTGTCTGAAAACAAAAAAACATCCTGCGGCACAATGCCTATATTTTGTCTCAAGAGGTGCAGATTTATGGTTTTTATGGGATAATTGTCAATTGTAATCTCGCCGCTATCCACATCGTAAAGGCGTGTCAGCAAAGCTGCAAGAGTTGATTTTCCGGCACCTGTTTTCCCCATAATTCCCAAAGTTTCACCGTTTTTCAGATTAAAACTGACATTGTCCAGCGCCTTATCCTTATGGGCCTCATAAGTAAAAGAAACCTTATCAAAAGAGATGTCACCTTGTATATCCTCAATCTCATCTGATGGGTTCATGATATCAGGAGTTTCGTTGAGAAAAGCATTAATTCGTTTTTGAGAGGCTTCTGCTTGTTGAATCACAGCAGTTACCCAACCTAGTGTCGCCACAGGCCAGGTCAACATATTGACATAAATAATAAATTCAGCAATGACACCCAATGTCATCTGCCCGTTGATATAACGCAACCCACCAATATAAACAACCAGAATATTACTCAAACCAATCAACAAAATCAAAACAGGAAAAAACAGAGCTTGGGACTGGTATAAATGAATATTTTTATTTTGGTTAAGGGTAGCTAAATCATCAAATTCGCGTTCTACCTGTTGCTCTAAAGCATAAGCTTTTAAAACTCCTATACCGGAAAACATCTCTTGTGTAAAAGAGGTAATCCCGGATAAATGTTCCTGAACAATTCTACTCCGGTTATTGATAACTTTACTCAGAAAAAAAACCAAAAGAGACAAAACAGGCAGTGGAAGCAATGTATAAAACGTCAAGGTCTTATCAATACGCAACATATTAACAATGGTCACTATAAACAGTACAACCATATTAGCTGAAAACATCACAGAAGGTCCCAGATACATACGCACCTTATTGACATCTTCGGTCATACGGTTCATGAGGTCACCGGTACGGTTACGTTTATAAAATGATAAGGACAAACTTTGGTACTTAGCATAAATATCATTTTTCAAGTCAAACTCTATTAATCGTGACATAACCATAATAGTTTGCCGCATGATAAAACCTAACAAACCGGCGAGTAATGCCAAGCCTATAATCCATAGAATATTAATAAGCAGTTGATGTTTGACTTCGTCTAAAGTCATACTTGTTCCTTGATGAAAATCATTAACAACATTTAGTGATTGCCTGATAAAAGGAGGAATGTTGACCGCTAGAATATTGGTCAATACTGTCATGATAAGCCCAATGAGCAAACGGTATCTGTATTTATAAAAATAACTATTGAGTTGTAAGAGTTCTTTCACCGTTTTTCGTCACTAATGAGATTATAAACTAAATTAACAAAACAATCAACTGCAACATAAATTTCAAACACTAAGAAATCAATACTTCCTATAATCGCAATGATGTTTCGGCACTCCAAATATAGCGATTTACCGTGTAATTGTATGCCAAAATAGAATCAACACCGGTTATTTTTCAGACTGAAAAATTTTACATAACAATTTATCGTACACCCATCAAATTCTAAGATAAAATCCCTTACTTTTGTATATATTTTCAATCAAAATGGACATCAATCACCCTCTATTTCAATATGCCATCGAACATTCGGCACCGGAACCTGAATTACTCAAAGCACTCAGGCGTGAGACTTACCAAAAAGTTTTGAATCCCAGAATGCTCAGCGGACACTTTCAAGGTCGTTTGTTAGCTTTGATTGCCACCCTCAAACAACCTAAAAACATACTTGAAATAGGCACTTATACGGGTTATTCCACCCTGTGTTTGGCAGAAGGCTTACCCTCAGATGGAAGTATAGTAACGATTGAAAAAAATGAAGAATTATTGATTTTACAGGAAAAATACTTCAATCAGTCGCCTTTGAGAAAAAAAATAAAAAACATGATTGGTGATGCGATTAGCGTCATTCCTGAATTGGATTTAACCTTTGACCTCGTCTTTATAGATGGTCAAAAGACAGAATACAAAACATATTTTGACCTAATTTTCCCAAAACTAAACAAAGGAGGTATCATACTGTCTGACAATGTTTTATGGCATGGAAAAGTCACAAATCCGACATTGTATACAGATAGAGAAACGCAACATATCATCGCATACAATGCATTTTTAAAAGATTTTGAGGAGGTCGAACAGCTGGTATTACCGCTTCGGGACGGACTGAGTATTGGCGTAAAAAAATAAGACAGTTTTCAATAAATTTTAACAAAAAAAACAAATAATAAAAAATATTTTATAATTTTGCCTTAACGTATACCCTATAAAAGGGTTTTGTAAGCGAAAAATATAAGAACTATATTAAATTTAATTATCACTACAATGAAACAAATTAAGATTGCCTTATTGGCGTTATTGATTTTTGTTGGTTACAACAAAATGAATGCTCAAAACAAAAACCATCCTTGGTCAATTAATTTTGGTGTAAATTCTGTAGACATCAAAACACCTGTGGATGACACAACCACATTCTTCAAAGACTGGGGTGGTGCAGATGACTTAAACATTTTACCAACTATTTCTAGAATTGCTGTAGGCAGGTATTTAGATGCCGGATTCTCATTAGAGTTAGCTGCTTCAGTAAATAAAATTGAAAAAGGCTATGGATGGGGAGAAAATGATGCCCTTATTAATGACGCTTACTTAGGCGTTGACGGTTCTTTGCTTTACAGTTTAAATAATTTAGTAAAGAGAGAAGACGGATGGTTTAACCCTTATCTGATGATTGGTGGAGGTTACTCTTGGTTTGACTGGGAAGGTGCCGGTAATCTTAATGGAGGTTTAGGTATAAACTTTTGGTTCAGCGAAAACATTGGCTTGAATATTCAAACACAATACAAACACGTATTTGACGATGTAGATTTACATCCATACTTCCAACACTCTGCAGGAATCAAAGTACAGTTTGGTGGTACTGACACTGATGGTGACGGTATTTATGATGACGACGATGCTTGTCCAGATGTATTTGGTCTTGAAGCACTTCAAGGTTGTCCTGATGCAGATGGTGACGGTATTGCTGACAAAGATGACCAATGTCCTGATTTAGCCGGTGTTGCTGAATACAATGGTTGTCCTGCTGACAAAGATGGTGACGGTGTTTATGACAAAGACGACGAATGTCCTTCTAAAAAAGGTCCTGCTGCTAACAAAGGTTGCCCATGGCCTGACACTGACGGTGACGGTGTCCTTGACAAAGACGACAAATGTCCTGCTAAAAAAGGTCCTGCTGCTAACAAAGGTTGCCCATGGCCTGACACTGACGGTGACGGAATCCTTGACAAAGATGATAAATGTCCTAAAGTAAAAGGTGTTAAAGAAGAGCAAGGTTGTCCTAAAAAAGTTATCACTCAGGAAGCTCAAGAACAATTGAATCAGTATGCAAAAACTATTTATTTCAATACTGCAAAATCTACATTCAAACCTGGTGTTAAAGAAAAACTGGATATGATTGCTGAAATCATGATCAAATATCCGAAAGCTAACTTCTCAATTGACGGTTATACTGACAGCCAAGGTAATGACAAGTACAACCAAGGTCTATCTGAAAGAAGAGCACAAGCTGTTATGAAATACTTAGTTCAAAAAGGTGTTGCTTCAAGCAGATTAAGAGCTGTAGGTTACGGAGAATCTAATCCTATCGCTGACAACAAAACAAAAGACGGTAGAGCACTTAACAGACGTGTTGAAATCACTTTAAGAAAATAATTTTTTTCTAAATAGTATCTAAAAAAACCCGCCATGGCGGGTTTTTTTATTGTTTTTACTTATCTTAGCTTTTAAGTTAAACCCTATTATGGATTCTTTTCTCAAACGATTAATCGGCACTATTTTCAAGTCTCACCCCGACACAGAGAATCTTTCAATCATTTTGCCTAACCAACGGGCAGGTGTTTACCTTAAACACCATTTAAAGCAACAATTTACACAAGGACAATTCTTACCGCACATCTATACTTTTGACAGTTTTATAGAGCATATTGTCAATGCTAAAAAAACACCAAAAATCGAACTGCTATTTTTACTCTATCAGGCTTATCAGGACTCAACACCTGATGTAACCCAAGAGTCTTTTGACCGGTTTGTAAATTGGGGAGCTACCGTATTAGAGGATTTTAACACCCTGGATCTTTACCTTAGTCCTGTAGATACTGTTCTTGAACAACTCAAACATATCAATGAGATTCACAATTGGACACCCAATACAACTTTAAGCAATAACTATCTGCTCTTTCTACAAAATCTAACGCCCTTATACCACCGGTTTATCGATCTGCTAAAATCTGCTAATAAGAACTATCAGGGATTACTATACCGGGAAGCTGTAGAACAGATAAACATTTTTTCAACCCATACAACCGGAAGTTTTATTTTTGCCGGTTTTAACGCTTTTACCCCATCACAATGGTATATTGTACAAGAATTAATCAATCAGGATAAAGCACAACTATACTGGAATTTACCTACCCGCTATGACTTCTTATACCGTCAGTATGCTTTTATAAAAAACATACAAGAGGAACAATGGAGCGTCGGTCAACACTACACTAACGATACAGCTAATCAAACAGCAACAAGCATCAATATCATAAGTACCGGGAGGGCGTCCAGCAGTATAAAATACACTGCCAGCCTCCTAAAAAACACTGAAAACACCAATGACACAGCTCTGATTCCCTTAAAACAAGACCAGGTTGCGGGTATTTTAGAATCCATTCCGGAAACTGTAAAAAGCATGAACATCACCATGGGTTTACCACTCAAGATGTTTCAATCCTATAGCCTTATACAACGCTTTTTCCTATTAAACATCAATGCCCGTCAACAGAATTCGGGATACTACTATAGAGATCTTATAACCTTAACAGAGCACCCTCTGATGACCTTGTACAGTCAAGCCAGCCAAGAATGGAAAAAAGCAGTCATTTCAAAACAAAAGTTATACCTTACACAGGAAGATCTTGACAATATCAATCTGACAATACAATCCCCATTCAACATTCTGTTAGAAGGTTTAAAATGCATCAACATACAAGACTATCTGAAACTCTTAAACCGCTTTTTCGACCACCTAAAACAAAAAATATCAGCAACAGAACGCGAGACGTTATTTCACATCTTTACCCTCAACAATCTTTTTATTAGTTGGATGGACATATATCAACCCGGCTTTTCTTTAAAAACCTTTTACACGCTGTATCATCAATTGATAAGCCAGGAACAAATCAACTTTATGGGTGAGCCACTGGAAGGGCTCCAGGTCATGGGATTTCTGGAACTCCAGAGTTTAGCATTCGATCATGTGATATTATGTCAGGCCAATGAAGGCTATCTGCCTTCAGAGGACAAAAAACCTTCATACATCCCTTATGACATAAGACTACAACACGGACTACCTACCCATGAAGTCAAACAGGGCATGGAAGCCATGATTTTTGCACATGTTTTAAACCATTCAAACCAGGTCACCATCCTTTACAATACTGATACAAGCACTTTTGGCAGTAATGAGTTAAGCAGATATGTGCAACAACTTCTTTGGAAAAACTTACCGGTGACCTGCTATAATCTGTCAGACTATTTAGATTCACAATCAATATTACCTCTGGATATAGCCAAAACCAAAACTATTTACCAATCCCTGAAACAATGGATGCAAAAAGGCATCTCACCATCAGCATTAGGCACTTACACCTATAACCCGATAGACTTCTATAAAAAATACATACTGGGCATTAACCCTCAGGATGAGATTCAGGAAACGATAGGTGAACAATTACTGGGAACGGTCGTTCATAATACACTACAGGATCTTTACACCCCTTTTATCAATACGAATCTAACCTCCGATGCCTTGAGACAAGCCTCAGCAACCATTGATACTGTCGTTGAAAATCATTTTTACAGTAACTTTGAATCCTCCCGGGTCTATCAGGGTATGAATTACCTGATAGTCTATATTGCCAAACACTTTGTCAAAAGATTCATCAAACAAGAAATCCAAAGTTTGGAAAAAGGGCACCGGATAAAAATCCTGCACCTAGAAAAAACATTAAAAACTGAATATATTTCCGATACACTACCATTTAACATTACTTTCAAAGGCATTGTTGACAGAGTAGATGTTTTTGACAACACCCTGAGAATCATAGATTACAAAACAGGCATGGTTCTACCTTCACAACTCAACATCAGTAATTTTAATGAAAAACTGTTGGATTATAAATACGCTAAAGCCATACAAATCATCATATATGCCTACCTCTATTTAAACAACCACAACCTGACAGACATACAAACAGTAAATGCAGGAATCATTAGTTTTAAAAACCACTCTACCGGTTTTATGCCGTTGAATCGCAACACAAACAGAAAACCCGAAACAGCACTCAGTATCTCAACAGTCAACAACCTGATGAGCTCCATAGAGCTTATAATTATTGACATCCTGACTATTGAAAATAATTTTACAGAAAAAGTAACTTAATCAAAAATTTATCTTATCTTTGTGCTTACGATATAGTCTTCGATGTATTAGCTATAATTACTCTCAAAGTTATAAATTTTTTTACGATTATCGTTAATTGTTATACCTCATTAAAATCAAGTAAAGATTTATGTTAGAAATATCAGAACTGAAAGCTAAAAGCTTATCAGAATTAAGACAGTTAGCCAAAGCGATGGCTATTCCAAGTTCAACGACTTATAAAAAACTAGACCTCATCTATAAAATATTGGAGGTACAGGATAACTATACTTCAAACAAAAAGGATAAAGAAGAACAGAAAGACAATAAAGATAAAACCGACCAGAAAAGAGCCAGAAAGACTACAGATGTCAATCAATCTACAGATGACAATCTCAAGAGGAAGCGTAAACGCGTGACTAAAGGTGAGCATAAATCATCTGATAACCCGCCTCAAGATAAGGGTCAGCCATATAAAAAACACGAACAAGACAAAGGTAAAAACAACAACAAACAGTATTCCCGAAAAAATTATAAAAACACTAAAAATGGTAATGTTCATGAAAAGCCTCATAAGCAGAAAGAGCCTGAATATGAGTTTGACGGTATCATAGAGAGCGAAGGTGTGCTGGAAATGATGCCCGATGGATATGCTTTTTTACGCTCATCAGATTATAATTATTTATCATCACCCGATGACATTTATGTCTCGCAATCTCAGATTAAGCTATTTGGCTTAAAAACGGGAGACACTGTCAAAGGAATGGTACGCCCTCCTAAAACCGGTGAAAAATATTTTCCACTGATCAAAATACTCAAAATCAATGGTCGTCACCCCAGCCAGGTAAGGGACAGAATTGCTTTTGAACATTTGACTCCTCTGTTTCCTGATGAAAAATTTGAATTAGCCAAAGGCCGTACCAGTATGTCCAGTCGCATCATCGATATGTTTGCGCCCATAGGTAAAGGTCAACGTGGTATGATTGTCGCCCAACCA